>JAUXBQ010000057.1 GCA_030619365.1 candidate division FCPU426 bacterium
ACGTTTCGCTCTATTCCCTGGAGATAGAGCCCCACACCCTGCTGGAGGAGGGGATTCAGCGGAAATTGGTCCCTGAACCGGATGATGACCTCACTGCGGACATGTATGAATGGGCCAGGCGCTATTTTAAAAGCCACGGGTTCCTTCAGTATGAATTATTCAGTTTTTCCCGGCCCGGACGCGAGTGTAGGCACAATCTCATTTACTGGGAAAACGAAGAGTATTTGGGATTCGGCGCTGCCGCGCATTCTTATGCAGCGGGCATTCGCTCCTGGAACCACGCCGGGACTGTTGAATATATGCGAGACGTGAACCAGGGAGGCGCAGGCCGGGCCGGGTGGGAGAAACTGGAAGGCCGCCACCGGATCGCCGAAGCGCTGATCATGGGACTGCGCCTGATTCGCGGCATAAACAAAACGGATATACAAACGAAATTCGGCCCAAACTGGTATTTGCTGTTCAGCCGGAAGTTGTCAGACCTGGAAGCGCAGGGACTGATTATCCTGGAAACAAACAGCATTCGTTTAAATCCCCGGAATTTGTTTTTGTCCAACCAGGTCTTTCGAGAAATCATTTAATTTAATTTGCGGGTTTTTTTATGCATCTCCCATTGACGCCGTTCCAGGCGCGGGAGCGGCTTGTCCGGTTCTGGTCCGCCTCTGAAAAGTGAACCCCGGAATTGCAGAATCCTCCTATATTACAAGCCGAATTTGTGAATTTCAGCTTGACGCTTCCTTGTCAGTATGGTAGTTTACTCAAAAAAACACATCTTTTTATTACAGGAGGCCTTGAATGACTAAAGTTGAACTGATCGACAAGGTTGCGGAAGGATTGGGTCTGCCGAAACGTGAAATCGAAAAAATGCTGGAAAAACTGATCTCGACCATCCAAAACGCGTTGAAAGCAGGGAATAAAGTGTCGGTTGCCGGGCTGGGGACGTTTGTTGTGAAAGAAAAGAAAGCCCGCATTGCCCGCAATCCCAAGACCGGGGAGTCCGTGCAGGTTCCGGCCAAAAAAGCGCCCAAGTTTCGTCCGGGCAAGGAATTGAAGGAAATTATTCAATAATTAAATTATTAAATCATCGAGTCTTCCATCCAATAAGCTTACTAACCAAGGGGGGTAAGTTTGTTCGGTTGTAGAATGCGGTGTAGGAGGCTACGCCATGGAAAAGAAGAAGCAGGCTAAAAAAGCGGCGAAAAAGACGGCCGTTCAAAAAACCAGCACCAAAAGCGCCTCGGTGAAAAAAACAGCGGCCAAGAAGGTTGCTACCCCTAAACCAAAAAAAACCGCGGTTCCCAAGGCGCGCTCTGTAAAAACTAGGTCATTGAAAACGAAAATCACAAAAAAACCGATGCCGTCCGTTTCTCCCGCAACGCGGGTGACGCAAGACCTGGTCCAACCGTCGGTACGTTCGGCCGTTCCGGCCCGGCCGGAGACATCACAGTCGGTTTATTGGCAGGACCGCTACGAGGATAATCGCATCGTCCTGATGATTCGCGATCCCTATTGGTGTTTTGTGTATTGGGATTTATCCCCGGACAAGCAGACCGAAGCCATTCAGGAAACCCAAAACAGCGGCGCCAACCTCACCCTGCGGGTCTACGACGTGACGGACCTGGTGTTCGACGGGACCAACGCGCACCGGACCCTGGACAGCGAGGTCTCAGCGGAAGCAACCAATTGGTATATCAACGTGTGGGCCGCGGACCGCTCCTATTGCGTGGACTTAGGACTGCGCTATCCGGACGGAAGGTTCTCCACCCTGGCCCGTTCCAACGTGGTCACCACGCCCCGGGATTCGGTTTCGCCCCTGGTGGACGAGGAGTGGATGGTGGTGGACGAGACGTTTGACCGGTTGTACCGAACCGCGGGCGCCGCGGAATTAGGCCAGTCCTCTGAAGCGATTACCAAGTATATGCTCAAGCGGGTGCGCGCGGAGGCGGGTTCCGGCGGGCTGGCCAGCATGGGCTCCGAGGGCGGGCGTCCCCGGCCCCGGAAGGCCAAGGAGTTTTGGTTGGTGGTGAACGCGGAAGTGATCGTGTACGGGGCCACGGAGCCGGATGCCATTGTGACCATTCAGGGACAGCCGCTGAAATTGAATCACGACGGAAGCTTTTCAGTACGTTACGCCCTGCCTGACGGAAAGCAAACGATCGCAGTGAAATCCGCGAACGCCGAAGGGACGCAGGAAAGACAAGTCACGCCCATAATTGAAAAACGCACCGAATAATTCACGGGAGAAAGTATGGCGGACCACGGCTATTTAATGCTGGTGTTGCACGCCCATTTGCCCTATGTGCGGCATCCGGAACATGAGGAGTTTTTAGAGGAGGATTGGTTTTACGAGGCCATCACCGAAACCTATATCCCCCTGATCGATGTCTGCGAGCGGCTGGCGGAGGAAGGCGTCCAGTTCAGGCTAACGTTATCACTGACCCCGCCGCTCTTGACCATGTTAGCCGATCCGCTGCTCCAGGAACGGTACCTCAAGCATATCTCCCGTCTGATCGAGCTGGCGGAAAAAGAGGTGGAACGCACCCGCTGGCAGACGGAATTCAACGGCACGGCGCAGATGTATCTGCACCGGTTCCGGCACGCCCGCTGGCTGTTCGCGGATCGATACCACCGCAACCTGATCACTGCGTTCCGGAAATTCCAGGACCTGGGCCACCTGGAACTCATAACGTGTGGAGCCACCCACGGCTACCTGCCGCTCATGCAAAACAAAAACGCCCAGCGGGCGCAAATCGCGGTGGCGGTCCAAACCCACGAGCGGTTCCTGGGCGCTCAGCCCCGCGGCATCTGGCTGCCGGAGTGCGGGTTCGAGCCGGGCGTGGACGAACTCCTGCGGGAGTACGGCTTACGCTATTTTTTTACGGATTCCCACGCCATCTTTCACGGCTCGCCGCGGCCCAAGTACGGGAGCTACGCCCCCACCTACACGCGGTGCGGGGTGGCGGGGTTCGGGCGCGATGTGGAGTCGTCCAAGCAGGTCTGGAGCGCGAAAGAAGGGTACCCCGGCGACGTACAGTACCGCGAGTTTTACCGGGATATCGGCTATGATCTGGAATACGAATACATCCGGCCCTATATTCACGGGGACGGCTTCCGGATTCCCACGGGCATTAAATACTACCGGATTACCGGACCCTCGGCGCACAAGGAGCCGTATCAGGCCGGGGCCGCCCGGGACCGGGCCGCGGAGCACGCCGGTAATTTCATGTTCAACCGGCAGAAACAAGCCGAGTATCTGCACGGCCTGATAGGGAAGAAGCCGGTGATCGTTTCGCCCTACGACGCGGAGCTTTACGGCCATTGGTGGTACGAGGGGCCGGAATTCCTCGAATTTTTATTCAAGAAGATTCATTACAACCAGGACAGCCTCCGCGTGGTGACCGCGCCCGAGTATTTGGCGGAGAATCCCAGCTTGCAGGTGTTGACCCCGGCTGCTTCCTCGTGGGGCTACAAGGGATATCATGAGCAGTGGCTGGACAGTTCCAATGACTGGGTTTACCGGCATCTCCACAAAGCCGCCGACCGGATGGTGGAATTGGCCGACGCCCATCCTGAGGCCGGAGGTCTGCAGCGCCGGGCCCTGAACCAGGCGGCCCGGGAGTTGCTGCTGGCACAGAGCTCGGACTGGGCCTTTATCATGAAGACCGGAACCATGGTGGAGTATGCCGTGCGCCGGACGCGCGAACATCTGGAGCGCTTTACCCGCTTGTACCGGGACATTCAAAACGACCAGGTGCACCTGGAGTGGCTGGCCGATGTGGAATACAAAGACAGCATTTTCCCCGAGTTGGATTACCGGGTTTACGCTTCCCGGGGATAAAAGATTAGCGGCCGGGGCCGTATTGAAGAGGAGCAGGGAAAGGCCATGACGCAGTTATCCGAACGCGACCGCACAATTTTAGCCGCGTTGATCGAACGGCACATCGCCACCGCCGAGCCGGTCAGCTCCCAGGAGCTGTGTACGCACTACGGTTTCACGTGGAGCACGGCCACGGTGCGCAACGTGGTGGTGCGTCTGGAAGCCGCGGGCTACGTGAGCCATCCCTATACTTCGGCCGGTAAAATCCCGACAGTCAGGGCCTTCCGCTATTTCGTAGAGAGCCTGCTGAGCCGGCCTGAGGGCCTGGCGGAAACCCGGCGGCAGGCTGGTTTTGAGATATTGCAGGAAGTGCGGGATACGGATAAAATAATCAAACTGACGGCCAAGGTCCTGGCCATGACTTCCCAGCTCCTGGCCATCTCCTGGGTACCCGAGGTCCAGGAGGCCCGGCTGGCCAAGATCCAGCTGGTCCGGCTGACCCGGCGGCGGTTGTTGCTGGTCATGGAAAACCTCACGGGCGAGAACTTTCGCCAGGTGTTCGACCTGGAGGACGGGTTCAGCGCCGATTTGCTGCGCCAGACCACGCGCCTGGTCAATCAGCGCGGGCGCGGACGTACCGCCGGCGAGCTGGAACGGTTGGCCCAGGCGCCGTGGCCGGGGATCCATCGCCGGCTCGCGGCCTTGCTGCGCAGGGCCCTGCACTGGGCCGGCTTGAATCTGAACCTGCTGGGCCAGGCCGAAGTGGTGGTAGAAGGCGCCGCGAACCTGCTGCAGCAACCCGAGTTCAACGACCTGGCCGCCACCCGGCAACTGGTGTCCATCTTGGACAACCGGGAAGAATTGGTCCGGCCTTTTAAAGCGCCGGGCCTTGAACAACACGGCATTCGGGTCGTGATCGGCGAGGACTCGCAGTTGCAAAACATGCCGCCGCTGGCGCTGGTTACCGAAGCAGTGCCGCTGGCGCCGGCGCAGTGTGTGCGCATCGGCGTGATCGGGCCACGGCGCATGGCGTACCACCGGATTATTCCCCTGGTCGTGGGGGCCGCCAAGGCCATGGTCCAGGCAGCCGGGGTTAAGTAAGACGCCAAGGAATCCAGGAACGAGGAGTGATGACACATGTGGTATGACAACCCCGAAGATGAAACAGTCAGCAACAAACCGGCCGCAGCCGGCGAAAACGAAGCCTTAGACCACGGCGGGTCCGCGTCCCAGCACCGGTCCGCGGGCAGTGTCTTTCCAGGCAGCGAAGACCCCACCAAGGCGTTTGCCGACGACAGCGATGAGGTTCCCGGCGGGGCGCCGACATCCAGCGAGGTGTCCGCTTTCAAGAGCGCGATCAAGGAGCTTGAGGAGAAGGCCAATCTGAATTATGACCGCTACCTGCGGGCCCTGGCCGAGCTGGAGAACTATAAAAAGCGGATGTCCCGGGATCGCACTGAATTGATGCGCTACGCGGGCGAGGACCTGCTGCTGGAAATACTGCCGGTGGTGGACAACCTGGAGAGAACCCTGGTGCATTCCCGGGGGGCCTCGGACGTGAAGAAGGTCCTGGAAGGCATCGAACTCATTCATCGCCAGTTTCTGAAATCCCTGGAAAAGTCCGGCATCACCCGGATCGAGGAGGCGCCCTGCGTTTTTGATCCCGCGATTCACCAGGCGCTCCAGCGGGTGGAGGATAAAAGCGTTCCGGACGATACCGTGGTGGAAGTTTTGCAAAAAGGGTATGCCTTAAACGGCAAAGTAGTGCGGCCGGCCATGGTGAAAGTGGCCAAACACTGAACCCCGGCCGGGTAGCCGTAATTCATTTTAGGGAAGGAAAGGGCTGAAAACATGGGTAAAGTAATCGGAATCGATTTAGGCACAACCAACTCCTGCATGGCCGTCATGCAAAGCGGCGAGGCGGTAGTCATTCCCAACGCCGAAGGCACGCGCACCACGCCTTCCATCGTCGCGTTCACGAAGAGCGGAGAGCGTCTAGCGGGGCAGGCCGCCAAGCGGCAGGCCGTGACCAATCCCGAGAACACCATCTTTTCCATCAAGCGGTTCATGGGCCGGCGGTTCGTCGAAGCCACGGAAGAGGAAAAGATGGTCCCGTATAAAACCAGCGCCGCCTCCAACGGCGACGTGCAGGTCGAGACGCTCGGCAAGCACTACGCGCCGCCCGAGATCTCGGCCGTGATACTGCAGAAACTCAAAACCGACGCTGAGGCCTTCCTGGGGGACAAAGTCACCGACGCCGTGATTACCGTCCCGGCTTATTTCAACGACAGTCAGCGCCAGGCCACCAAGGACGCGGGCAAGATCGCCGGCCTGAACGTGCTGCGGATCATCAACGAGCCCACGGCCGCCTCCCTGGCCTACGGGATGGAAAAGAAGAAGAACCAGAAAATCGCGGTCTACGATTTCGGGGGCGGGACGTACGATATTTCCATCATGGAACTTGGCGACGGTGTGTTCGAAGTCAAATCCACCAACGGTGACACCCACCTGGGTGGCGATGATTTAGACCAGGTTATCATTGACTGGCTGGCCGACGAATTCAAGCAAGGGCACGGGATTGATTTACGGCAGGATAAAATGGCGCTCCAGCGCCTGAAGGAGGCCGCCGAAAAAGCCAAGTGCGAACTCTCCTCCGTGCTCCAGACCGAAATCAATCTGCCCTTTATCACGGCGGACAACACCGGACCCAAGCACCTGACCACCTCCTTAAGCCGGGCCCGCCTGGAACAACTGTCCGGCCATCTGGTGGAGCGCACGATTGGCCCCATGAAACAAGCCCTGGCCGACGCCGGCTACACTGCCCAGGACATCAACGAGGTGATCCTGGTGGGCGGACAAACCCGCATGCCCCTGGTCCAGCAGAAAGTCAAGGAATTCTTCGGCCGGGAGCCGCACAAGGGCGTGAACCCGGACGAGGTGGTGGCCGTGGGCGCGGCCATTCAAGCCGGCGTGCTCAAGGGCGACGTCAAGGACGTCCTGCTCCTGGATGTCACTCCGCTGTCCCTGGGCATCGAAACGCTGGGCGGGGTCTGCACCAAGCTCATCGAACGCAACACGACCATTCCCACCAAGAAGAGCCAGGTTTTTTCCACCGCATCGGACAACCAGTCCACGGTGTCCATCCGCGTGTTGCAAGGCGAGCGGGAGATGGCGGACGATAACCGCACCCTGGGCCGCTTTGACCTCACCGGTATTCCGCCCGCGCCGCGGGGCGTGCCCCAGGTTGAGGTAACATTTGATATTGACGCCAACGGCATCGCGCACGTCTCGGCCAAGGACCTGGGCACCGGCCGGGAGCAGAAAATCACGATCACCGCCAGTTCGGGTCTGGATGAAAAGGAAATCGACCGCATGGTCAAGGAATCCGAGGCGCACGCCGAAGAGGATCAGGCGCGCCGGAAAAATGTGGAAATACGGAACCGGGGCGATTCCCTGGTTTACAATACCGAAAAAATTCTGGGCGAACACGGCGACAAGGTGGATGAAGCCACGCGGGACCTGGTGAAAAAATCCGTCGAGGATTTAAAAAAAGCGCTGTCGGGCGGGGATACGAAGACCATTACCGCCGCCTGTGACAAGGTGGAGAAAACGGCGCAAAAACTGGGCGAGGCGGTGTATGCTAAAGCCACGGCCGGCAGCGGGGACCAGGCCGGCCAGGCCGAGACCGACGCCGGAGCCCAGGACACCGGGGAAACCAAGGAAGACGTGGTGGACGCCGAATATAAAACCGAAGGGGAACCGGACGAGAAAAAATAGCCTTAGGCGTTCGGTTCCGGTTCGGTCGATTTCGGACCGCAGTGGGTTTCGGACCGCGGTATGACGCTCTGCCGTCACCGCGGTCCTTTTATACAATAGGAGTGAAACATGGCAAGCAAACGTGATTATTACGAGGTTCTGGGGATCAAGCGGGGCGAGCGGGAAGAGGACATCAAGCGCGCCTACCGCACGCTGGCGAAAAAATATCATCCGGACGCAAATCCCGGGAACAAGTCCGCCGAGGAAAAATTCAAGGAAGTCAACGAAGCCTACGAGGTGCTCAAGGACAACCGCAAGCGCGCGGCTTACGATCAGTTCGGGCACGCCGGGATAAACGCCGGCGCGGGCCGCGGTCAGGCTGCCAGCGGCGGATCCCCGGATTTCGGCGACATGGGCGACATGTTCTCGGAGATTTTCGAGGGATTTTTCGGTGGTGCGGGCGGCCGCACGCGCAGCAGTCGCACGCAGACCCGGGCGCGCCGCGGCTCGGACCTGCGCTATGACCTGACGATCTCCTTCCTGGACAGCGCCCGCGGAACCGAGATATCTTTGGAAGTCCCCCGCCTGGAAAATTGCGAGGTCTGTCACGGCTCGGGCACCAAGCCGGGAACGCGCATGAAGACCTGCCCCACCTGCCAGGGCAGCGGTCAGGTCCGTATGTCGCAGGGGTTTTTCTCGCTGATGCAAACCTGCCCGACCTGCAACGGGGAAGGCCGGACCGCGGAACAGCCCTGCGTCACCTGTCGGGGCGAGGGCCGCAAGCGGACCATTCGTAAAATTTTGGTGAAAGTACCGGCCGGCGTGGACACGGGCAGCCGCCTGAAAATATCCGGTGAGGGGGAAGCGGGTGCGCACGGCGGTCCGCGCGGTGATTTATACGTGGTCATTCAGGTGAAGACGCATCCCGTGTTTTACCGGGAAGACGAGGACGTGTTGTGCGAGGTGCCCATCCCCTTTACCGTGGCGGCGCTGGGCGGCGAGGTCGACGTGCCCACCCTGACCGGCCACGTGACCATGAAGGTACCGGCGGGCACACAGACCGGCCGGACTTTCCGCTTCCGGGGCAAGGGCTTTTCCAACCTTCGCGGCCTGGGCACGGGCGATCAGTTGGTCATGATGAAAGTCGAAACCCCGTCCCGGCTAAGCGGCAAGCAAATCTCGCTGCTCAAGGAATTCGCCGGCATCACCGGACAAGACTCCCACCCCGAACGCAAGGCCTTCATGGATAAAATCAAACAGATGCTGCAATAGTCCCCGGACGGGTTGCGGTTCCGCCGGGACGGGTTCCGTTCTGGACAGCCCGGCGGTTCCAGGGTAAAATTAAAAATCGGATTTTTCAGCCGGAGTCGGAAGCGAAAACCAGCGCCTTGCCGGCAGGCGGCCGCGCGCACCGTGACCGCCCGGTGAAGGAGGGGGAGAACGTGCCTCAACCGTTTACCCGCAGTAGCTTGCTCGTGGCGGTCCTGTGCTTGGCGGCGCCGACCATCTTGGGACTGGCCGGATGTTCGCGTCCGGCCGGCGGCATGGCGGACCGGATGAGCAAGGTCAGGGCCATGCAGCGGCAAGCCATGATGAAAAAATCCGGCATGGCCCAATACCTGGCCGGCGTGGATGACAACTCTCCCATCGTGTTTGTGGCCATAGTCGAGGGTCTGACTCAGATTTACACCGTGCGGCCGGACGGCGAGAATTTCCGGCAACTCACGCGCGAGCCGGGATATAAAACCCGGCCGGTCTGGAACCTGGCCCACAGCCGGATCGCGTATTTCCGCTATCCGGAGGATACGCCCATGGGAGACAGCGTGTCCATCGTGGTCATGCATGACGACGGGTCCAGCCCCAAAGTCCTGGCCCAAAATAAAAAGATCGACGCCCGGAAAATCCGGATGTCCTGGAAGCCGGACGGGTCCGTGTTGTACGTCCAGGAACTGGATTTTCCCACCATCCTGTACGGTTACACGGTGGATACCGGGACTCAGGTGGAGACCATTCGCCTGCCGAAAAACAGCTTCATGACGGAAATCCACTCCATCTCGCCTGACATGACCTATTTGGCCGGGGCCGGGCCGTCCCAGCACGACAATATCATACACATCGGGACCATACGCCGGGACGGGAAAAAGGAAACGGACCTCATGCAGCCGTTCCATCAGATTCCCTACCATCTTGGGACAGTGGTTTGGGCCTATCACAGCCAATTGGTAGCGTTTGAACTGGACAAGATTATCATGGTCATGTCGAAGTCATTCAGCCTGCAGTTCGAGGCCTACCCCCTGACGCCACAGGATTTTGCCGGTGAACTTTCCGGACCAGCCTTCTCACCCTCCGGCCGGCAGGTGGCGTGCATCATGGAAACCACCAGCGAGGGGAATATCGGGTCCGGTGACCAATCCGTTTCCTCGGACGTGTGGCTCATGAACGTGAACGGCACCAAGCAGCGCAAGATTACCCATACCGGATCGTGTTTCGATCCCCACTGGTAGGGGTCGGGTTCCATGTCCCTGCCCCGTTTCATGCTGAATGCCCGGGCCTTGAGCCGGCAACCGGTGGTGTTGACCGGCGCGGATGCCCGGCATTGCCGCAGCCTGCGGCTCCAGGTCGATGATCCCATCCTGGTTTCGGATAGCGTGGGGGGCGAATTCCACGCCCGGATCGTGTGTTTCCTGAAGCACGGCGTGGAAGTCAGGGTGGGGGAGGCCTCTTGCCACACTTCTGAATCCTCTCTGACGATCACCTTGTATCAGGGGTTTGCCAAGGGCAGCAAGCTGGAGATCGTGCTGCAAAAGACCACGGAATTGGGCGTCACCCGTGTCGTGCCCCTCTTAACCGAGCGTTCCCAGGTGAAACCACGCGAGGACCGGGATCAGCGCGGAAAGCGTTGGCAGGAGATTATACGGCAAGCAGCCCGTCAATCCGGACGTACCCGCGTCCCAATACTGGATTCGCCCTGCACGTTCGACCGCAGCCTGGAGGAAAAGGCGGACAACGCGCTTGGCCTCTTATTTTACGAAAAAGCGGACGACGCGGAAGCGCCGCTGGCGCAGTTGCCGCCTCCCCGGGCCGTGGCCCTGTGGGTCGGGCCGGAGGGCGGATTCACGCCCGCGGAAATAACGGCCGCCCGGCAGCATGGGCTACGGATCGCAGGCTTAGGTCCCCGGATCCTGCGCGCCGAGACCGGGGGGATCATTGCCGTGACCCTGGCCCAGTTCCTGTGGGGCGACCTGAAAGACAGCCGGGCGGGCAATGAATATAAACCTATTTGAAATGTAGGGGCAGGCCCCTGTGCCTGCCCTGAACAAACAGGGCAATTACAAGGAAATGATGGGCAACCACGGGGGGTTGCCCCTACAGAACCATTATTATCGACAATCCATTTAAATTGTAAATCGACCGTGAAAATCCGGCTGCCTAGATACGAGACAATGCCGCAGTAACGGGCAAGATTGATGTAAGGGGCGGGGCGTGATATAATCCACCCAATCTTATTAGGAGGGCTAGGCAGACATGCTGACGCAGCAAGATAAACAGATCGCCGAAGAATTCAAGGCGAGACTGGCCCAAGTGGCCACTATTCTCGATTTTCGGGTATTTGGCTCCCGGGCCCGGGGGGATAATGCCCCGGATTCGGATTTGGACATTTTTCTTGAAATACGGGAGCAGGGGAAAAATGTTTTGGAAAAGATTTCGGACGCGGCCTGGGAAGTCGGCTTCTCGCATTATACGGTCATTACACCGACTGTTTTTACGGAGGACGAAATTGAAAACACCCCCTTGCGCTCCTCGCCTTTGGTTAAGGTTGTTCAAGCGGAAGGAATACGAGTATGAACGATATTGAAGCTCTGGTTGATATAAACATGCCGACCCCTTGCCAGAAAAAAGGACTCTAAAACCTCTATCCCAGAAACCTAGTTTAAAGCATGGGAATATCTCGGGAACCTAAAAAAATGACTGCGCAGAAAAAATGGGACAACACAAATCACCGGGGTTGACAGAGCCTAAAGCCAAGGAGGCGAAAACCCGTGACTGTTTTACCCGCAGCGACCATTAACGGCGCAACACGCCTGGCCGGCATTGTCGGCTGGCCGGTCGAGCACACTTTGTCGCCGGCGTTGCACAACGCGGCCTTTCGGTTTCATCGTATCAACGCGGTTTACGTACCCCTGGGCGTTCCCCGCGGGGGATTGCGGACACTATTGCAGTCCTTGCAAACAGTGGGCGCGCTGGGCGTGAACGTTACCGTGCCCTACAAGGAAGCCGTGATCCCGCTGCTGGACCGCTGCGCGCCCAGCGCCGCAGTCATCGGCGCGGTCAACACGGTGGTGTTCGAAAAGAACCGTCTGGTGGGGCACAATACGGACGGGCTGGGTTTTCTGGCCAGCCTGGGCGAAGTCCTGGCGCCGCGGGGCCAACATGCGGTTCTGCTGGGCGCCGGCGGCGCCGGCCGCGCGGTGGCCATCTCCCTGGCCCTGGCCGGCGTGAAACGGATATGCCTTGCGGAGCCGGACGCCCGACGCCGGCAGCGGCTGGTGCGCGACGTAAAAAAAGCCGGCTTGGTTAGCGTGGCGGGCGTGGCGCCCAACAGCCCGGCACTGCGGCGGGAACTGGCGGAGTGCCGGCTGCTCGTACAGGCTTCGCCCCTGGGACTCCGGGAGCGCGATCCGCTGCCCTTGCCCGCGGCCTGGATGCCGGCCGGCATTTGCGTCATGGACCTGGTATATGGTAAAAAACTCACGCCGTTCCTGACCCTCGCCCGTGGCCGGGGCAACCGGATCATTCCCGGCTGGAAGATGTTGCTCCATCAGGGCGCGGAATCTTTCCGGCTGTGGACGAAAAAAAAGCCGCCC
>JAUXBQ010000287.1 GCA_030619365.1 candidate division FCPU426 bacterium
GACAACTGGCCGAGCAGGTGGACCAGCCCGAGCCGGCCGCGGCGTTCTACCGCGAGGCCTTGTCGCAAAAGGGCCAGGATCCGCGCGTGAATTACTATCTGCACAACAACCTGGCGTACTGCCTGAATCAGCAAGGGCAGTTCGTGGAAGCGGTTCAGCACTGCCAGGCGGCCATTGCGCTGGACCCCTCACGCGCCAACGCCTTCAAGAACTTCGGGAGCTGCCTCCAGGGTCTGGGTCGCTGGGCGGACGCGGCCCAGGCCTGGATCAAGGCGGTGCACGTGGACGTGTCGGACCGGCGCGCCCTGGAACTGCTGGAAAAGCTGATTCCGCGCCATGACGAGAAGATCCGGGAAACCATCCCGGACATTGACCAGCAACTGGAGGCCTGCCGGCGCGCCTACGAAAGAGCCGGCACCGGCCGATTTTCCGATTGGGCGCGCGGGCTGACGCTGAATTGATCTTCTGGACCTTCGTGGTGAAAATTATTTTGCCACCAAGGCACCAAGACACCAAATATTAACTTGTACATGCTCAACAACGTTTAAATCAGAATATCGAATATCGAAATACGAAACAAACAGAAAAGGACCAAAAGAGATAAATTCGAAACGTTTATCTTTTTATGTTTTTCGAATTTGTTTCGTGCTTCGATATTAGGATTTCGAATTTTAACCTGGATAACCTTGGTGACTTTGTGTCTTCGTGGCAATTTTTGTATTTGTGGTTTTATGGTCATATTTTGGGCACGGAGATTTTAATTCATATTGGAAAAGTCGCTCGCCTGTGTTAACATGGCCGGAATTCATTTTATACGTGGAGGCGTTTTCATAATGCCGGGAACTCCGAAACCCAGAAAAATCGACCCTCGCCGCTCCACGGCGGTGCGAAGAAAAATGAACGGGAACGAGCGGGACAGCCGGGCGCAGGCCGCCCCGCTGCTCACGCGTTCGCCGGAGAACGCGGTACCCTCCGCGTCCCCGTCTTCCGCCCCGGAAACCGCGGCCGCGCCGGAGGCCAAGTCGCCTGCCACCGCGCCCGCGCCGGCCCGCAAGGTGAAAAAAGGGCACCAGAGCCTGACCGTGGAACAGACCTTGCAATTCAGTCCGGGTAAAGGCAAGCCCGTGGTCAGCGCCGAGATCAGGCTGACGACCGCGCAGCGCGGCAAGCGGAAATCAGACGGTTTATCCGAAGCGGCTTACCTGCTCCGCCTGGAAGTGTTATCCGCCAGCGAGGCCGTCAAGGTTGAAGGGCTGCGGCTCGGTCCCTGGCAACTCCAGGACTTGCAACTTGAGCCCGGCTCCCTGCACGTGGCGCCGCCGGTCTGGGCCGCTTTTCAACCCAGTCTCGGAACCGCGCGCGGAAGAATTTTCCTGGGGGACGCGCTCCGTAACCGGTTGTTGGATCTGCCCCTGGAAACCGAAGCCGTAATCCCCGGACCGGAGGCGATGGCCGGTTAAGCACGACACACAAACCCCTTGCTCCGCACCTACGCCCTGAGCTTTACCCCCATCCGGAATCTTGATGATTCCCGGCAGCGGAGAACACAAGCGCGCTGAATCCATTTTAGGAAAAACCCATGCCCAGAACCCCTGATACGCTCACAACCGAAACCCCGGAACAAACCGGCCGTCAAATCGCGGCGTTTTTCTCGGAAGCACGGGTCCGCGCGGCCCTGGATGCGGGCCGGCAAGCCGGACCGGACCGCGTCCGCGAGATCATTCATAAGGCCCTGCGACGAAAGGGCCTTTCGCCGATAGAAACCGCGGTCTTGCTGCACCAGGATGCCAATCCCGAACTGGTGGCCGAAATCATGGCAGCCGCCCGGCAAGTGAAAGAAAACATTTACGGCAAGCGGCTGGTGTTTTTCGCCCCACTGTACATTACGAATTATTGCAACAACAGTTGCTTATATTGTTCGTACCGGCTGGAAAACGAGAAACTGCCGCGGCGCGCGCTCTCCCCGGAGGAGATCACGCGCCAGGTCGAGGTGCTGGAAAAGCAGGGCCACAAGCGGCTCTTGCTGGTGGCCGGTGAAACTCAGCGCTTCGAGGACATCCTAAGCGCCCTGAAAACCATTTACGCCACGCGGGTAAATCAGGGCGAGATCCGGCGCGTGAACGTGAACATCGCGCCGCCCACGGTGGAGCAGTTCCGGCAGCTCAAGGCGGTCGGGATCGGGACCTACCAATGTTTTCAGGAGACCTACCATCCCGAGACCTACCAACGCATGCATCCGCGTGGGCCTAAATCCGATTATCTCCGGCGCCTGACCGTCATGGATCGCGCGCTGCAGGCCGGGGTGGATGATATTTCCACCGGAGTCTTGTTGGGCCTGTACGATTACCGCTATGACGTCACGGCGCTGATCATGCACGGCCAGTATCTGGACCGGCGCTACCGGGTCGGCCCGCACGCGGTCTCGGTTCCGCGGCTGCGGGTGGCGCGGGGCACGCCCTTGTGCGACGACCGGGAACTCAACGACCACCCCTACCTGCTGAGCGACGAACAATTCCGGCTGGTGGTGGCCGTGATCCGCCTGGCCCTGCCCTATACCGGGCTTATCCTGACCACCCGCGAAACGCCGCGTATGCGCCATGAACTGCTCAACGCGGGGGTTTCCCAGCTTTCCGCGGGCAGCCACACCGACGTGGGCGGGTACGCCGGCGAAGAAGACCAGCGCGCCGGTCAGTTCGAAATTGAGGACACGCGCTGCCTGGATGAAGTGGTGCGGGACGTCATTGCCACCGGCAATATCCCCTCCTTCTGCACGGCCTGCTACCGTACGGGACGCACGGGCGAAAAGATC
>JAUXBQ010000295.1 GCA_030619365.1 candidate division FCPU426 bacterium
CAACGTGAAAATCCCCGGCCTTCCCGGCCAGAACCGGTTTTTCCTGTATCATGCCAACCGCCGCATAATAGCTTTTATCGAAGATACTGATCCGTATTTTTTTCGCGGCGGCAATGGCCGTCACGTGGCAGGGCACGAAAAAACCGAAAACCAATTGGTCCTTGCGGATCCCGGGTTTAAAATCAACGACATAGCGCGTGACAAAGGGTTTTTCGTCAATCCGGATATAGGTAAAGTAGTCAAATTCCTTAAGATTTTCAAAGACCTCGTTTTCCAGCCGGACTATTTCATCACCGGTAAACATCCCGTCTTTATTGGCGTCATAATCCTCGATAATCATGGCGCTGAACATTTCGTCAAAAACCCATTCTTCCTGCAACCCGCTCAGGCCCTGCTCGTCAAAATGCACTGTCAGAGAGACCTCGAGAAACACATGCGGATGGGCGGCAACCATCCGGGCGCCAAGCATTAGCCACGCCAAGATCAGGGAAAAGTACAGGCAATTCCCTTTATGAGTAGGCCAGCGCATAACCACCTTCTTAGATGCCAAACTGCTTGGTATCCACCCATTCCATACTCAGTAAAGACCAAAAATCCAGCGCCAATCGATTCTGCACATAAGCGTAAGGCAGCCACCCATATCCCTGCTCTCCCCAGGATTGACCCCAGGAATTGCGGATCAGCAAGGCACCGGTCGTGGTTTTCTGGTTGGCGTTATTTTTTATTTTCATTTTATCATCAAAGCCCACGGCCACGACCGCGTGCCCCCATTCGGCCGTCTCCTGTTCGGTAGGATAAGGGACATGCCCGGGCTGATCGCTTTGCTCAAAAGAGGAAAAACCGTAAAAACCAAACATGGAGGGGATCCCGGCCGAGAGGTAAGTTTTAACCGAATCCAGCGCCGCTTGGCCGGAGGTGTTTTGCGTCTGCGGATCGTGACAAAAGTATTGGATCGCCTCATATTTTTTTGCTACCGAATAGACAAAGGCCGGGGGTTCCTGGTCAAACTCCGGATCCGCATCCGTGTAGGGCCAATATGTCTCAGGCGGCACACCGCACAGCACCAGGGCACCCATGGCGTTACGCAGATAAGCGCCCGTGTCCCCCGGGGTCTGCATTAAATTGCGCGTGGTCTTGTAAACAAACAATCGCGAGCCGTCGATGTATTTGCCAAAGGCGCGCTTTTCAAAGTATTCCACCAGTCCCACCAGCGCCTGGGCCGTGCAGGAACCAATTTCGCCCTGTGATTCTATGGGCGAGCACCACTGCCGCAAATCCACTTTAGCCAGCGAAGAAGCGCTGTCGCCGGGTTTGGGCAGTTTCAATTTTGCGGACAATTCGCGAATACTGGCTGTGGCTGCCGTGTAATCCCGAAGATCCGGCAGGGGGGAAAGCCAGCCAGTGCCCATTTTTTGGCCCAGGGCCTCAATCCGGATTTTCTGCTGAAAAGGCCTGATCATGTTTTACTCCTTTTCCAAGTGGGTTTCATAACACCGGTCATACGCTACGGCTTTTTTTTATGCGTTCCCGCAGTCCGCCTGCCGAGGCCGGAAATTGCCGTCCAACTTCCCTCGTCACCCTGGCGCTTTTCGCAGGCCCTGAGATCGGGACACATTTTCAGGTTTTGCGTAGAAATTCAAAATTGCAGATCCGGGTGTCCGGCGTTCCCTGCCCGTCGCGGATGACCTCGCCGGCGCTGTTCACGGAAACCAGCAGATGCTTGCCGCTCAGGTTCAGGTCCTCGACGCTGATGGCGTGCAGACGTTCCTTTACGCGCCGGAGCAGGGCCATGTATTCCTGATGACTGATCACGCCCTCCCGATAAGCATAGAGCGCGTTGATGCCTTCGTAGAAATCTCCATCTTTTTCCGCGAGTTTCTCGTCCGGCCCGTTCCAATAGCCCCAAATAATGATGTAATTCCGGTCCTTGACCAAAACCGGGATGCCATCCGGACAGATGATTTCCCGGTGGCTTTCGTACCGGCTCTGGTCGAACAAACGCGGACTGATCTCCGTTTTACTTCCCATCATGTAAATCGCGCGGGGATAGATGGTGGCCACGCCTTTTTTCCCCAATTCCACGGCCAGGGCGACCTCCTCAAAGGGGCTGTTATACCCATGGTCTAATATCTTTTTCTCGTCCTCCAAAAACGGATCCATGTCCGGGACCAACCCCGCTTTGGAGGCTTCCCAGACAACGTGAATATTGTCCTTGGTCACAGTATAATAACTCTCACTGAACATCGATATTTTGGTACGCTTGGTGCCCTCCCATCGCTCAGGCTGAAAAAAATCAAAGAGGTAGGGATCCTTACCGACCACCCACAGGCGTCCCTTGGTGCTTTGCACCTGGCCGAATATAAAATCCACGCCAAAAATATTCACGTGCTGCAAATGGGGATGTAATTCGCCCGGCAGGTCAATGGCAAAGCGGTCCTTCTGCCTGCGGTGGTAATCCTTCCGCAGGGATATTTTGCGCTGATTTTGCTGCTGCTGGGTTCTTTCCAGCAGTTCGTAGTCAATGTAGCCATAGCTTATTGCGCCTTTCGCATCCCGCAGCGGTCCCCCGTTCTCCCCGGGTTTGACGATAATGTGACTGGGCTTGTTGTCACGAACCACGAAGCCGATCTTCTCGAATTTGTCCGCGGCGTCCTTGGCCAACGTTTTGACTTCCGCCTCGTCCAACCATCCCTGGGCAAAAGCCTGGGTGGCGTCCGCG
>JAUXBQ010000301.1 GCA_030619365.1 candidate division FCPU426 bacterium
ATATAACGCTATGCCAGTCAGGAAACGGATACAAATGGAAAGAATGCTTAAAAACACCTGGGTATTGACAGCCGCGTTGCCTCTGTTAATTTTGTTTTGTGTCCCAGTCCATACCGCTACCGGATCTTCCCTGCAATGGGCCATCACAGTGACCGTGATCGGCGGCAGTACCGACTATTGGCAAGATGACTTTATCGGCACGGCGGGGGATCAACCTCCGGGATGGGATGATGAGACGGATAACAATGCGTTTAATGCCGAGATTGCCTATTCCTCTACTACTTCCTGGGCTGCGGTGACACGGACAGCGGACGCGGAAGTCTGGGGCAAGGTGTTGTCTCCAACCCAGACAGTGGACGTGGCGGCTTATCCCATGGTCGAAATTGTGGTAACGGGTATTTCAGCCAGCACGTCGTGGAAACTCGGCATCCAGGAGCAGGAAGGGATCTACTCACATTGGGACTTATCGGGTTCGCAGACAGGGACCGGAACCTTCCCATATAATTACAGCACAACCACCGGCTGGAGTTCGGGTACTCACGTTTTCAGTGTGGAGATCACCGTGGAAGGCAGCGGAGGTACTTATATTGAAGCGGATTCCGTCCGAATTTACTAGACGAATGTTAATGCATCATTCCTTGGTTATGGCTGGTAGTCGCTTGTTTCATCCTTCGGCCTGAAATCGATTGAAGTAGGACTTGACACGGATACACCGTGTGATGGATCATATTTACCGAAATGTTAAAATAATCAATAATCAAAAAGGGGGATAGAGAATCACATGAAAAAGACACTGATGATACTTACCGCGCTGTTTTTCCTGATCGGCGGGGCAGGCCTGGCGGAAGCCGCCAAGGCGCCCAAGAAGTCCAAGAAGCCCGTTCGGAAAACCACCCAGCAGGACCTTACTCCGATTGAAAAAATCGACTCCATGCAACCCGGCTTTGCTTTCGGCGGCAACATTGACATCAAGATGTTTGACATGGTCAACGCCAACTTCGGCGAGACCTCGGACTGGTATTTTTATCCGGTGTACCGCATGGCTGTCGCCAATGTTTTCGGCAAGAAAAATTTCGGCCTGTTCGCGGACGTGGAAAAACCCGGTTACGCCAACATCACGTATCCTTTCATTAAAGTCAATGAACTCTACGCCAAGTTTCAGCAGGACACGTTCTACGTCAAGCTCGGGCGCCAATTGTTCGGGGACGTGGACGACCTTTTGCTCGGGTTCCAGCACGACGCCGTCACCCTGGGCTTTGACTTGGATTCCGTGGATTTGCTCTTCTTCGTGGCCCGCACCAATCTCTTGACGCCCTGGAACACGGGCGGAAACATCGAGAGCATTATCGGCTTTACACCCTATTTTGATTTGGGCCAGGACATGGGCCTTAAAGGGTATCTCCTGATCGGCACCGAACCCATCACCATTACCTCCGGCACGCCGCCGGTCTCCAAGGACGCGGTCAACGCCCTGATTCTGGTGGGAGGGAAATTCGGCATGGACATGGCCGCCGGGGAAACCGGGAATTTCGGTCTGGACGCGCAGTTGGGCATCCAGTTCGGCATGGCCAAGACCCAGGCCGATGAGTCCATAGACGCCACGGGCATTGGAATAAAGATCGACGCGGAGTACGGTTCGCAAACCAGCCAGGATTTCGGCTTCACCGTGGCCGGACACCTCGTCTATACCGGCGGTGATCCGGATCCCCTGCTCAACACCAAGACCGGTTTTGCCAGTCTGAACAGCCTGCCCGGTTCCGGACCCGGCATGTTCTCGAAAATCCAGGACGGCGCCGGACCGTACACGTATCTGGACGGTAATACCGCGTCCCTCAAGGTTCAAAACTATATCGGCGTGATGGCCTTTGGCCTGAGCGGCGAATTTTCCTTCAACCAGACGATCGAACCCGGACTGGGCATCTGGGTTTATTCCAACACGGACGACGGCGGGGAAAGCCTGGGCACGGAATTCGACGTGTGGCTCAATTACCTGGCCTCCGAAGTGGTCACCTTCTACGCCCAGTTCGCCACCTTTATTCCCAACCGGGACGGGATCGGCTGGCCGCCGTCGCCGGCCGCGGGGCCCAACAGCGCCAGCAAGTTCCTCGTGGGGAGTTCAATAAATTTCTAGGAGCGCAGCTATGAGGCATAAACTGTTTGTCTTAATGGGCGGATTTTTTCTGACCGCCGGCCTGCTCATGGCCGCCGGGTGCTTTACCTCGCCGATCTCGCCCTCCCTGCTGGGCCAGGGCAGCGGCGCCGGGGGCGGCACGGGCGACATTGGCGGCGGGGGAGGACTCGTACCCACGCCCACGCCGGGCACCGGGGGCGGCGGTGGTTCCATCAGCGGCACGATTTCCAATTCAGCCGGAGGATTGATCACCATCACTGCGACAGATAGCACTAATCCCATGAATTCGTACTATACGCAAATTACGGGAAACGGTCAGTACGTCATTACGAGCGTATCGGACGGGACCTACCAAGTGTTGGCGATTGAGAACATTTCTTTTGCCCAGTATCCCGGGACGGTAA
>JAUXBQ010000085.1 GCA_030619365.1 candidate division FCPU426 bacterium
ATTAAGGATTTCCGAGACAGTGTCTCGGAAATCGCCTTTTCGTCCTTCCGGTAATCCAAATAAAACCGGCGCATGTTCGAAAGATTGTCTTCAGAGACCCCCCTCCCAAATTCTTCCTTCAAAGAAGCCGCCAACTCCTTGAGCAGGGCTTTCCCGTATCTCGCACGCTTCGCGCCTGCCTGTTCATGCTCCACAATCAAGCGGCCGATTTCGTAATTCATCAGCACCTGAAAAGTATTTATATTGCGAGCAACGGTGGCGCGGGCCGAAACGATTAGCTCGCGAATCTGCGGCAGTAGCTTTCTGACCCCCAATGTAATCTCGCTCATGCCCCAACTCCTTTAAATGACACCGGAGCGAATTCGATATCTTGACGAGCTTTTAGCATTCTCTTAACCTCCTTAAAAAAGTGTTCACAGAATTAGACAGGATCCAGCCAGAATCCATGCGAAAAATCGGATACTTAAAGGTAAGTGGAAGGATACCTATGTTTGTGGGAACCATGTCTTGCGCAGGATTTCATGTTTGGGCTAACTCGTGAGGAATTTCAGTGGGTATCACAAGTTGGTGAGACACCACGGCTAACTACCAACCTCACAACTCAGCTAGTTTTTTTTCAAATTTATTGGCGGCAAGTGTCCAGATGATCCGGGACGTTGATTAATATATTAGTATAGGTATTTCAAGGAAAGTGTGCTTTCCGCTACTCCTCCCTCTTGAAAATCCCCCTTATAATATCCCCCTAACCCTCCATTTTCAACCAAATAACCCCAATGCCCTGCGGGCATAGAACAATTGAGCAGGTGAACAGTTGAGCAGGAGAAAAACCTTATATGCGGCCTAAAATGTTAGACGCAGGAGGCGGGGAGAATATTATAGAAAATAAAAGGGGAAATTAGGGGCATATATTTGGCTCTGGATTCCCGCTTTCGCGGGAATGACAAAAAATTAAAATGAAAAACCATCCTCCCCTGTCCCTTCCTCCATTTTCGGCTCTCCGGCGAGGAGCGTGATTTGATATTCCAAGTTGGAATATCAAAAACCGAGGGGCGTCTTCACAACTCAGCCAGCTTTTTTTCAAATTTATTGGCCGCCAGGTCCAGCTCGCGGTGTGCGCGTTCGAGGTCTTTATAGAGAAAATCCACCTGGGCCTGCAGATCCCGGTTGGTTTGGGGGACCTCGGCGATGGTGGCCGCGTCTCCTTCGGTCGAAGCTTTGATCTGACGCTGGGTGTTGCGTCCGATTTCAGCTTCGAGTTTCTCTATCATTTTCTCTAAATTCTCCTGGCGTTTTTCCAGGGGGTGGCAGGTTTTGGACTTTTCCTGAATGATTTTCGCCCGGGCCTGACGGGCCTGACGCGGGTCCTTTTTTACCACGGGAATAACCACGGCAGCGGTTTCCTCGGGTGGTGGCGACTGAGGCGGCGTGGCTTTCTGCGCCACGGTCTCTTCATCTTCCCAGCCGATGTCATCCAGGAAGTTCTGATATATGCCGTGATAAACCAGGACCCGGTCCCGGTCAAAGACAATGAGCTTTTCGGCCAGGGTATGCAGAAAATCCTCGTCGTGGGTTACGAAAACAATCGAGCCCGGATATTCCTGCATGGCCTCCAAAAGGGACGCGCTGGATTCCATGTCCAGGTGGTTCGTCGGCTCATCCAACAGCAGCAAATGCGAAGGCGAGAGCAGGGTTTTGGCCATGAGCACGCGCGCCTTTTCCCCGCCGGAGAGCACGTTGATTTTTTTCAAGGCCGTATCACCTGAAAAAAGCATCACGCCGGCGATGCTGCGCGCGCGTTCCCGGTTATGATTAGGTTCCGTGGCGATGAGTTCTTCCTCAATAGTGTTTTCGAGATTCAGGCGCAGAATGTTGGTCTGCCCGAAAAAACCCGTTTCCAGGCGCGGATGGGTCTTGAAGCTCCCTTGCACCGGGGAAATTTCTCCGGCCAAAAGTTTCAGGAGCGTGGATTTGCCCTTGCCGTTTTTTCCGATCACTGCAATGCGTTCGCTGCTTCCCAGGGTAAAGCTTAAGTTTTTGATCAGCCAGGGAAGGTCATCCCCGTATCGGAAGGAAAAGTCCCTGGTTTCGAGCATCTGGTGCGCGGGAAAAGGCAGGGCGTTAAAATTAAAATCCAGTTCCACGAGCTTTTCGAGTTGGCCTTTTTTCTCCCGCTTTTCCAGCGTCTTGATGCGCGACTGCACCATGCCGGCCAACCGGGCCTTGGCCCGGAAGCGGCTGATGAATAATTCCGTTTCTTTCTGGTATTTTGCTTCGTTCAACCGCGTTTTCTCATGGACTTCCTCTTCCTGCGCGATCTGGGCATAGAGCTTGTCCGTGGGCCCTTGGATCTTTCTTATGCAACGCCGGTGAATGATCATGGTATGGGTGGTGACGCGGTCCAGGAACCGGCGGTCGTGCGTAATCAGCATGAATTCCTGTTTCCACTCCCGCAGGTATTTTTCCAGCCAGCGGATCGAAATAATGTCCAAATAATTCGTGGGTTCGTCGAGCAGGAGCAAATCGGGTTCCGAAACCAGCGTCTTGGTGAGATTAAGGCGAATATGAAAACCGCCGGAAAATTCAGAGGGCGGACGCTGAAAGTCCGCCTCGGTGAACCCCAGGCCCGACAGGATCTTTTCCACGCGCCAGTGATCGTATTCCTGCCCGGGCGGGAGCCCCAGGCAGGCCTCCTCCAGGACCGTGGGACGCGTGAAACGAATGTGCTGCTCCAAATAACCGATGGTGTAGCCTTTCGGCAGGCTGATCTTTCCGGCCTCGGGTTCTTCCTGCCCCAGCAGTATGCGTGCCAGGGTGGTTTTGCCGCTGCCGTTTCGGCCGATCAACCCGATCTTCTCGCCGGCATTGATGCTAAAACTCACGTTGTCCAGTAATTTTTGTGCGCCGAAGGTTTTGGTCAATCCGGAAACTTTTAGCATAGTGAGCCATTATACATAATTTGGGGGAAAGTGGAATACTTCCGGAAGTTTATCGGGGACTTATCTTTGGTTCTGGATTCCCGCTTAATGCCTGCGGGAATGACAAATCAGGTAGGATAACTATTATTGTATATAGCCGGGGTCCAGAAATATAGGGCCTGCTCGTCCTGGATTCCGCCCCTGCCGTCCACCCCGGTTTTCACCGGGGAGACGGGACGAAAACCAACAAACACAGTAAAAGCATGACAGTGGCGGCGAGCAGCCAACTCACACCCTTATAGTCTTCCAATACGGCAAAATTGTAAAAAGCCGTGGTTAACACTACCGGGAAATTAATTAAACTTAAAGAATAGGGAACGCTCCACCAACTGTTATACTCCCCCCGCAACTGACTTATCAGCAATTCTTTGGTATCCGGCCAAGGCAGTTTTTCTATTTGTAATTTCAGATCCAGGCATTTATTCAGTTCCAGCACACCGTTGCCGTTAATGAACACATTACCTTGGCTGTCCACGTCCTTGACGGCAAAGGGATGATTCAGTTTGATTTTTTTCTTTAGCTTCCCGTTTTTGGACAATACCACAATTTCCTGGGTAGTCACATTGTCCAGCAACAACAGCCCTTTGGCCATGCTCAGTCCGGTCGAATTCACACCCGGCACCGGTATTTTCCAGGTTTTCCGCAATCGGCCGGCGGGTGTGAAAATCTTCATTTCCTGTTCACTCCGGTCCATCACATAGACGTTCCCTTTTTTATCGATGCCAATATATATAGGATCTGGCAATTCCCCTTCTCCGAAAATACCAATCGCCTCGCCCTCTTGGTCGTATACCGTAATTCTGCCTTTTCTGGATAGCACATACGCATCGCCGGTTTTTTTGTTTACGGCAAAACTCATACAGTTACGGACAACTTGCCAGGATCGGATAAATTCAACCTTGGGAGAGAACATGAAAATATGATAATTTCGCCAATCCAGAACGTACAGATTCCCTTGGGAGTCATAATCCGTCGCCCAGGGGTTGAATATTTCTTTTTCCGTCTGTTGGACGTCCACATCCTTGAGGTGAGAACCGCTATTCAGATCCCAGATTAAAACTTGATGATTTTTTGTATCCGTGAGATACAAGCGCCCTCTGATGCTGTCCGCTTTTAAATGATTCGGCCGTATAAACCGGCCTTTTTCCCCTGGCGCCCCTTTCAGGCCGAAGACCCGGGTATTTTCGATTTTGGTCTGAAAGGATATTTTATCCTTCACCGGTCCCAGGTAGATCAGGAGGGCTTGGCTATACATGGCCAGGATTGCCACGCGCAGCAATAAGCGACGGGGAGCAACTTGACTTGGCTGCCGCTCAACGGCCTGGGCCGGAAATGTTTCCCGCGATATTTTATTTAACATCGGTTTTCGCCTTTCGCTGGTTATCCGCTCGCCATTTATTATGTGACGCCCACGCCTCACTAATAATCGGAGATGGCATTGGCATATTTGGAATTGCGTGTATTTCGAAATGGGAAGGAGGGGAAAACACGGGAAATATCACGGTTTACTTCGCGGGGATATTTTACTTCCAGTACGGCAGCCATGCGACTGGCCAACAAGTGGTTTGACCGTTGTCGTTTGAAAAACAATTTTTCGAACCGCATATCCGTATCAACCGTCATACGGATGTTCGCGTGGGCCGTATAATATTCCCGCTGGTAGCGATTATAGATGGCCGGAAACAATATTCCCTGAGCTTGGTTTCTCATTTCCGCTTCCAAACGCTCTCTGACTCTGGCCCACAAACTCCCCAAAGGCTCAATTCGCAACTTTTTATCGCCCAGATCCTGAACTTCCTTGGAATTGACCGTGTTGATTCGTTTTTTTATTTCCAGTCTTGCGCGAACTTCCTCCCGCTCCCCGCCATACCAGCGAATTCTGACTTTTTTTCTTTGTGCCATACCTTCCACATTCTTGCCGTAATCCTTCAAATCAACATCATCGAAATATATGGAATGAACCATCCGGTCCGGATATTGTTTTTTAAACAGCAGTCCATTTTTTTTATGCCACACGCGAAAAGCGTATAGTTGCTCCCTGGTCAAAGGATACTTTATTTCCACCCTGAACAGCTTTGCCCTGCGCTCCACTCGCCTGTCCATTTTCTTATTCATAGAGCTTTTCAACCTCGTAATTCACGGGCTTTTGCCGGTGCCCGTCAATTACAATTTCACCCGGCCAGACCGCCAGGGCCCGGCGTTTGATCACGCTGGTCTTAACCCGGGTGATGGTCAGCCCGGTCTTGCTCTCGTATTCCGGTTTTTTTATGTACGCGGCAAAAGCGATCTTGCGTACTGAGGTTAACTCGCTGTCCGACAACGTGGCGAACGAACCGTCTTTGGACACAATGCCCATGCCCACGTCATGAATTTTAAAATGCTCCCCGGTAAACACCGACCTTTCACCCACTGAGACGGCTTTATCTCCCACGCCCCTGATCTCATTTTCGCGCGCTGTAACTTGAGAGCCGCTGATATCGATGGCGTCTCCTCCGATATTTTCAAAACGGCTTCCGGATATTGTGCCGCGGCCAAAATCAATATCGATCGCGTCGCTTTGGGTGTGGGAAATGGTCGTACTGGCCATTTCGAATTTACTCCGGATAATATTGACAAAATCTTCGGTGCGGTTTTTCTCCAAATAAGTATTTTGGAAGGTCACGTCGGATTCGTAAAAGGTGATGGCCCCGGTGAGCCCCCAATCATCGTCCCGGGGCTGCTTGATATCCTTGGCAACGACGTGGCTTAAATAACTCGGCCCTTCCGATTTTAAAACCACGATGCCGCCCCAGCCTGAATACGGGTTGCTCGCTATCAGCTTGACCGGCTCGTCTTTTTCACCCTGGGCCCAGAGCGGCCCGCGCAGCACCAGGCGCCGGCCTGCGGCAAAGCGCAGCGTGGTTCCCTGGCCGATACGCAGGGTGTAGCCGGTGGGGATGACCAGGTGATCCTTCACCTTCCATAGTCCCGGTGTGACAACCAGTTCCCGGTTACTGGTTTTACGAATAAAGGGATGGCGCTTTAAAAATGATTTCATTTCCAGGGGTTGGTATTTCGCCTTTTTGGCCGGCGCAAAATACGGCCGGGCCATCACATCCTGGCGGGCGTTGTACTGGTCGTAGGTGGCTAACACGTGTATCTCGTCTTTAATAAAATCTGTTTTCGGGACATCAATTTCCACCAGATTCCATTTTCGCATATTAAAGGGCGGGACTTTTATCCGGGTCGCGGGCAACGCAAAGTTCGCTCCCAAGCTTCTGGATTTTATATATACCTTTTCCACCACCACATCCTGGTCCGTAATATTGGCCAATTCCAGGTAGGTCCTGCCCTCTGTTTCAATGTAATTCGCCACCAGAATCGTGGCAATTTTATAGGCCTTGCCCAGGTCTTTCGCTTTTACGGTCGGTGTTTTTTGAATGGAGGGAATATCCATTTTGTCCCGGTCGCGTTTGCAGGTGGGCAGGTCATTGCTCATCAAGGTTATTCTGCGCCGGGCGTTTTCGTAGGGATAAGCTTTCCACGCCGGGTTTCCCAGCCGCTGCAGCATGGCCGATTCCCAGGCTGACAACTTTTCCAACAACGCTTCCTGCTCAATCTGCCTTTTCAAATCCAACACTTCTTTTTTATAGGCCTCCACAAACCGGCATGAAGTGGACTGGAAAAAATAACGCGGAAATATCTTATTGTAATGTTCCGCCTGAAAGTGCTGAACCTGGTTGTCAAAGCCGATGGGTTCGAAAAGTCGGGTGATCGGATTGTAATAAATGCGAATATTCGTCCATTGCAGACTGTGGTGGGCATTCCAAAAATTTACGATTGCCAAATAACGCGCCAGCAGTTGCATATCAAAAACCTGATCCGAGTAAATGTTCAAAAAGCGGTAGCCTCTCAGCAATTCCACCGCCTCCCGATAATGTATCCGCAAATAGGGATTTTTCCAGATTTTACCGGTTTGAAAACCGCGGTAAGGAAACAACCAGTCACTCTGGTAGGTGTATTGACCCCGGTTTAATTCCGGGTTCTTCTTGGCTTCCAAATTCAAAGCGCGCTGCGCCCAGGAAATGCTCTCGTCCATTGCCATAATAACGCTCTCGCGGCGTCCCTGGCTTTCCAGCAGCTCTTTGGTAAAATGCTCTTCCACGGCCATCGGCCCTTGGTATTTATCGTTTAAATAATATTCGACATGAAAATAGCGTACGCTCAAATTTCCCGCTTCCCGTAAATGCCGCAGCAATATCGCCTCGAAATGTCCCAAGCGCATGGCCGGACGATGCAGGGAAAATTTACTCATGCCGAATATCTTCTTGCCTTTTTTTACTTTAACGCGCAGGGAAAACACTTCCATCGTGTGCTCCAGCATGTCCCCCTTCAGTCGCACGCTGACTTTGACGGGTTTCCCGCCATTCACACTAATATAGGCCGGCACGAAATCCCCCGGCTCGGTAATTAAGAATTCCGCCTTCCAGGCTGCCTGGCGTTTGCTTTCCAGTTTTTCCAGGTATTGGGGAGCGATCGACACTTTCAGGACAGGCAGGACGTTTGCGGCCGGCTCGGATTTTTCCCGGGGAACCTGCGCCCCAGCCGGACTCGCGAACAAGCACAAGCCGCCGGCCAGCAAGCAGGGCGCCAGCCAGGAAGAAAGGAAACGTGGTATTTCGGACCTAGGGAAGCAAGACATGTTTTTAAGCCACACAGCGTTATATATTTTGCGTACTGTTGACCACAGTAACGTTTGCGTCTTTATAAGCGGATTTAATTTCGCCCACGATTTTTTCGAGCATATCCAGATCCGCGGCTTCCACATAAAAAGTGGAAGACAACCGGTTTTTGTCTTCCTCGTATCTTTTCAGGTCAAAACGCAGATGATGGCTATCAAAGATTTTCTTGAATCCCGTCATTTTCTGTTTCGCGGTATTTAACTGGGCTTCGATATCGATATAAATGCCCTGCATTTGTATCCGCTGCTTGCGATAGATTGAAATCACAAACAAAGTGGAGATGAGAATAACGAAACTAATGGTGGTGACGACTATTTTCCCCGCCCCGATCCCCAAGCCAATGGCAATGGCAATAAAAATGTAGACGAGTTCTTCAGGATCTTTAATGGGTGTGCGGAAACGAACAATGGATAAGGCGCCCACCAAACCCAGGGACAAGGCCAGGGATGATTTGATGATAAATATAATCAACACCATGGTGGGAATAAGCAGCGGAAACATAATCGTATATTGCGACTTGTCGCCGATGATTGTCGAGGTGCGCTTAATGACGTAGTTCATGATCACTGCATAAAGAATGGCCAATAAAAAATGTCCGGTTAAAACCAATATTTGTAAAGGTCCGTAGTCGCTGGTGGCGATATTAAACAATATACCAGGCTCCTTTCTGAATAGAAAACGAGGACAATTATTTTTGCTGTCCAGTGGGTTCCCGGTTTGGTTGCTGACCGGAGATTACGGTTTATGCATGTGTTTTTCGGGAACGGAAATCGAATCGAGGTATTGTACTAAAAAGACTTTTCCGGAGTCAACTTTTATTCCACCACCGCCAACTTGGAGGGCGCCAGGCGTTTCTCCTGTCCGTCCAGCGTCAGCACCACCTGGTAGAGGTAGATCCCCGGCGCGATACCGGTGGCATCCCAGGTCAAGCCGTTGCCTGGCAACGCGGCCTCCAGCGTGGCAATACGCTCGCCAGCCATGTTGTAAATCTCCACGCGGACTTTTTCCACACCCGCCTCTTCCCAGTAGAATCGCACTGTTTCCTTGGCCGGATTCGGATAGGCCATGACTTCTTTGCCTCGCAGGATAACGAGCGGGGTTTCCGTGACCGTGGGACTCGCGGTTGGCGTCGGCGATATGGTGGACGTGGGGCTAACGGTCGAGGTCACCGTGATCGTGGGCGTTATGGTGCGCGTGGGAGAAATCGTGGCCGTGGGTGTGACGGTAAGCGTAACAGTCCCGGTGGCAGTACGCGTGATAGTGCTGGTCGAAGTTCGGGTATAAGTAGGTGTCGCCGTAGGTGTAAAGGTAGGCGTCATGGTGGACGTTTCTGTGGCCGAGGTGGTTGCCGTCAAGGTAATGGTAGGCGTGTCGCCCGGCGTATTCGTGATGGTGACGGTGAATGTCACCGTGATCGAAGGTGTGGCTGTGGCCGTAGGCGTGCTGGTGGCCGAGGGGGTATTGGTGAAGGTCGGCGTAAACGTCGGTGTGTTGGCCACAGTATCGGTCGGGGTTACGGTAAAGGTGGCGGTGCTGGTCGGTGTGAAGGTGGGCGTGGGCGTGGGATTCAAATTCGCGGCATGTAAAAAGCCGGCGTAATTCAGATAGTTGACCGAAGCGCTGGTGGCGTCCGCGCTCTGGCCAATGGCCGAGAGGTTGGTGTAGTTGCCCGAAACCGAGGAATCCCCTCCTGAATCAACGACATCATCCACACCAATGTAATTAGTGGATGAATAATTGCTATGCGCGTAAACAACCGAGGCCGTGGCTAGGCTTAGGATCAGTAGTAGGCCTGTGATCAAACGAGGATGCATGCTCTGGGTTCCCCTGATTAAAATGCCGGCATGGCGGTGCCGTTACTACGCTGGTTGCCTATTCCGTGCTCGCCCACTCCGGGCGCGGTCCAGGTAGGAGGATTGCCGGTGCCAACGGCGATAATGTCTTTGCTGATCGCGCCGCTCTGAAAGACATTGTTGCTCACCTGCGCGGTTCCTGTTCCGGAAAGTCCGAGGCCGTAAGAAGGGCCCAGTCCAGGATTGCCGGCCGTAACGTAAACGATCGTGTTCTCGAGGATGGTACTAAGGGTCATGGCAACACCATTGTCCGTAATGCCTGCCGATCCGTTTAAGTTTGCCGCGAGTGCCGGATGGTTCAGGTTGATAACGTTATCTTCCACCCGGGAATCTGACATGCCATTGGTCCAGATGCCCCGGGCAGCACCAGGTCCCATAGCAAAAATATAATTTTCCACCACATCACAAAGTGAAGCGCTGGTCATATTGATTGCCGGACTAGGTTCCATAGCCTCTATCTTGACTTCGCGGACGAATCCCGAGTTGGCCCCGGTCATATTTATTACAGTGACATTGGAATTGGGTATGATCATCAAGGACTCCAGGCCCTGACCTGTGCCGGTCATGACGA
>JAUXBQ010000250.1 GCA_030619365.1 candidate division FCPU426 bacterium
ATCCGAATAGCCACGCCAAGGTATTTTTAACCGTGCCGGGCATTGAATACCGGCCGGGTGTGGGTGGCGGTGCGGGGAACTCTCTGGGCGGGTATGCCGGAATCCCGGACGCTCAAGTGCCTGGCACGCCTTTTTCCGTTACTGCCTACGCGACCGATGCCTGGTGGAACCCGGTAAATGATTCAGGCCTCCTAACCATGTATAGCAATCCAGTCACGTCGAATATTCAGGGAACCAATTGGAATTTCAACAGTGGCAATACCGTAATGGCGGTTGTTCTAAACGATGCGGATAATTATCGATTTTCCGCCGATTATAGTTCGGCAGGTATTGATGACTATTCGACGCCTTATTTTATTAGTTCGCAGACTCTCAACCGGTTTAAGATTACCAGCCCGGACGGCACGGGCGGTCCCAGTTGGCCACTCCCGAATCCAGTGGTCGCGGGCGTAGCCTTCACCATTTCCATCACAGCCTACGCCGATGCCGGGTCCACGATCGCCACGACCTTTAACGGCCAAACCAATTTGATCACCTCCGCGGATCATGAAGAACCTTATCGGGTCATCAGTCCCCAGCGGATTACCTTTACCCAGGGATTCTGGACCGGTCTGATTACCCTGTATCGTTCCACGTCCTCCATCACGGTTTCCTGTCAATTAGGAGCAGTGCCCTCAACAGTGCCGAACAATCCCATCGTGGTGCACGCGCCCGCGGACCAGTTGCTCCTCTTGGCGACCGGCATGAACGAGAAACCGGGCATAGCGCCTGACGTCTATCCAATCGGAGGATTTCTTGGGTATACGGGAAATCCCGCGATTCAGGAGGCGGGCGAGCCCTTTGATTTCCGGATCCACGTGTGCGACGCATTCTACAACGTTGTGACCACCACGGCCGAGGGCGGGAATGACCTTGTCTATATTACTTCCTCAGACCCGTATCCGGCCACCATGGGCACCATGGGGGGCAATTTCGAGCCCCTGCCGGAGAACGTCAATGTGGGACCTTACACGGTCAATTCGCCGCAGGATCCGGGGTATCCCTTTGGCGCGTTCCGGACTACCAATTTCAGGCTGTACACCGTGGGCGTGAACGGCTATCAGACCATCTCGGCCTCGGACCAGACCAATGGCAGCGTGACCTCCTTCACCCTGGGCGGCGGCGGAGTGCCGCCGGTGAACGTCCGGCATAATGTCGACGTAGCGCAATTCCAGGTGGACATTACCTCGGCCGCTAAAACCGCGGGCGTGGCCCTTGCCTCCACGATCACCGCGCAGGACGCGTACGCCAACACCATGGATGACCGCAATGGCGCCGCAGCTTTTCCACCCTTCAATAACGTGAATCTCACGGCTGGATCCGGTACTAACACCCTGTATCCCTATGTGGTCCAACTGAATTCTTCTGATCCCGGCGTGGGGTATCCCTCCCTGACGCTCTATAAGGAATACGTAGGCAACAGCGTGACCGCCACCTATACGGACGTCAACGGGACGCACGGCGGCACTTCGGCGTCCATGCTGGTCAACGCCAATGTGTTTGCGCGTCTTATTCCGAGTGTTCCCAACATGGACGTGACCAATGGCGGCGGGCGCTTTACTTCGCCGGATCCAAGCAATGGTTTTGTGGGTTATTCCGGATCGCCAAACGTGCAGAACGCCGGCTCTTCCATTGCTGGTTTCAATGTGTATGCCTGCGACGCCTATGGCAATATCGCCGAAGGACCGACGGACCTGGTATATGTCATGTCTGCCGACCGTTTTGCGCCCAATCCTCCGTGCGTGGCCATAAATGGCATAAGCGGCCAGGCGGCTTTTTCAGGAGTAAATAGCTTTGCTTTCCATACCGCGGCCGAGAGCAGCCGGGGGGATGCGCCTTTTACCATTACCGCCTATGACGTATTTGAGACCAACCAGGGCATAACCCGGACAGGAGCGGGCACTGACTCCCTGGGAACCGTCGGTGTTGTCGATGTGATCCAGATCGTCAATACCGCCACAGCCACCGCTTTTATCAAGAATTGGGATTACCGTCAAAGCGGGGATGGCATTGAATGGCTTGTCAATGCGCCTGAGGTGGGCAATGTTTATCAGGTGCATTGGGTCTATAACAATCCGGCGGGCATCACCAGCGGCAACACGCCGGGAATGTATGTTAATCCAAGCTCTCCGTATGGTCTGGTCCCGCTCGCGCCTGGGCAGGTTCTGGTGGAAGGGGCCGGTAATTCAAACATGGCCAGCGGCATTGGCGGTATCACGCCCGGCGGCTGGTACAGCGGCGTTACGCTGACTGACCCGACCTACGGCGTGGCCCGGAACTCTTTCGCTGCTTTCACATGGATACTCGGTGTGCCCTTCTCGGTTACGGTGGTGGCCGCGGACCGGTTCGGCAATGAGGTGAATAGCAGCGACAATTTCGAACTGCGCACCGATGATCCGGATCCCCAGAGCTATCCGGATGTCAGTGCGCCGCTGCTGGGCACGCTGGTCGCCGGCAGGGATGTACTGGAATGTAATCTTTTCAATTTTGGTAGTCAAGGGAACAACATGCTGTGGCCGGTGGATACAACTACCCCGGCCATGGATCATGGCTTTGAGTCGCGCTCTGACATGTTGTTTATTTCGATGAGCCAAATGTTTTTTAAAGTGTGGGTCAATGGCGTGGAATCGCCTGGACCGGTAACCATAACAGCTTCGCCTGATGTGTTCACAATCACGGTGGAAGTCCGGGATGATATTTCACTGCAAATAGTGCATACCGCCAACATTAATTTTGTAATGGAGGCATTCCTCGATCCGATATCCAATACACCCGGGAACGGAACCTTAAACGTGACCTTTAGCAATACGGTGGGCGGTTCCAGGACGATTACCAATCAGACTTATGACGTGGCGGAAACGATTTATATCCGGGTGCGGGAGGCAGCCGGAGCAAACCGTCCAACCGCGGGCTATTCTCCTCAACTGCTGGTGTCGCCTTCTCTCGCTACGCCAACGGTCACACCCACTGTAACCATGACACCACAAGCGGTAAATGAAACGCCGACACCCACGCCAACCTCGACTCCAACCCCAACCGCCACACCCTGGTTAGGTACGGATAAGGTCATGACTTACCCCAACCCGGCTAAGGATCAAATGAACTTCGCTTATACCGTATCCGGGCGGGTAACAGTAGCGGTAGATATATATCGTTTCACCGGTGAACGGATCGCGGAAATTAGAGAACAGCAGGACGGTGGCGCCGGACAGACTCTTACCACGTCCTGGGACGCGACCGACGTGGCTCCGGGCATCTACATCGCCTGGATACGGATCACGGACGCGAATGGACGGGTGGTGATTAGTCAAAAGAAAAAGGTGGCGTTGATAAGATGAGCGCCAAGTAAGCTCCTGCTTAGCCAGTCAATTGAGCCCTGTAGGGGCGATTCATGAATCGCCCCTACAGGGCAGCCTGGTAGCGGAGAGCAGGATAGCCCCGCCTTGTCGTTTAGGGATACTGAAAATTGTTATTTTGTACAGTTCACCCCTAAAATCGTGTTTCCGCTTTCTGCTCACTTTTCCAGCCCTAAAAAGTGATTGA
>JAUXBQ010000061.1 GCA_030619365.1 candidate division FCPU426 bacterium
AAAAAAGCTGAAAACGCAAAATAAATACTTATCCACAGAAATATCCACAGATGTGGAAAACTGGTTTTAGGCTTGAATAAAAAGCATAAACGTCCAACTCGAAAAGTAAAGCTATAGATGTTTAAATAAAATCATTGCATAAAATACAATTAAGGAAAAAGCAAAAAAAGCAGAAAAGACAGGTGGAAGTCTAAGAAGTATAACATAAAAAACGACCAGAAGGAACAGACAAAAAGGAAACCCCATTTGCCTTGACAAGCAAAACCAGTTTAAGTATGATGCCAAAATGCCAGAAAATTATAGGTTTAGAAAGGAATTGTTTTCATGTCTAAACGAACATTTCAACCGAACAAGTCCAAGAGGAAAAAAGATCACGGATTTCTCTCCCGCATGAAAACCAAGGGCGGACAAAACACCATAAGCGCCCGGCGGGCAAAAGGGAGAAAGCGTCTGGCGGCCTAGACCTTCGCATGGAAAAAAGATTGAAGCGGTGCCAGAGCCAGAAAATCACGCAGACCAAGGAATATGATAGGGTATTTAAAAATGGCAAGAAATTCTCAGGGACATTTTTAAAGATACACATCCTGAAAACCGCTGCAAACAAAGGGAAAAACGGCATCATTATCAGCCGGAGAATAAAAGGATCGGTAAGACGCAACCGGTATAAACGTTTACTGCGGGAAGTGTTTCGACTAAACCAACATGAGTTCGCCGCAGGCGTGGAAGTTGTAGTGGTCTTATTTAAAAAAACGGAAAAAGACAGTTACGCTGTCATGGAAGACGAAATAAAACGGCTGATGAGCAAGGCCGGATATCTGAAGAAATAGAAATGAAAAATGAAAATAATAATAATATTATCCATAAAGCTATATCAAAAAATAATCTCGCCATTTATCGGGCCCGCGTGTCGATTTCTCCCATCGTGCTCTGATTATACTTACCAAGCCGTGCAAAAGTACGGAGCATTAAAAGGCTCGTTTCTGGGGATGAAAAGAATTATGAAATGTCATCCTTTTCATCCCGGTGGATTCGATCCGGTTCCATAACATGAAAATTACTGCCCGGAGGGCGTTTAATGGATAAGCGATTTATCATATTTATTGCGATTTCAGCCGTGATTCTGTATATATCCAATTATATGATCATTAACCGCACAAAAAACGCGGTAAAAAGCACCACTAGCGATCAAATAGTAAAGGAAAACGACGAAAAAACGGTAAAAATAGTCGAAAAAGTGGAAGAAATAGACAAAATTATCAGGCAAGAATCAGAAAACGGTAAAAGAAAAATTGTGGATATTAGCACGGATTTCCTTAAAATACAGGCGGATTCAAGAGGAGCTCGCCTAAAACATGTAGTTATTAAGCACTATATAAAGAAAGACAAAATAGATGAAATAGACCTGATAGACGAAAATGTTAGCGGGAACCACTTCGTAATGACGGGTATGATCGACGACCAGGACGCCGGGCTGGAAACCTCGAATTGGAGTATAAGCACCGAGGCCAACCGTATACGCTTTAAAACCGAGCCCAAAGCAGGGCTTTACGTGACCAAGCTATTGACCATTGACGAGAATGATTATACCGGGCAAGTAGAAATTATCTTGGAAAACAAAACCGAACAGGACGTGGAGTTTAAAAATTTATCAATCCAGTGGGGACCAGGTAAAAACACCGGAAAAAGCCGGTACAATGTAAAACAAATCGTCGTTTACCAGGATGGAAAAACCAAGCGCATTAAAAATAAAAAGAAGGATGAAACGATCACCCTGCCGCTTTCCGACGGCTGGGTAAGTATGAAAGATCAGTATTTTTGCGCGTTGTTCTACGGCGCGCCCGAGGATTTTAAATCGGCCGAAGTTCGTCAAAACGCCAATCAAACACTGGACTTTTCCTTAAATTTAAAGGAGAAAATCGTTAGGCGCCAAAGCCTGGAAAAATACGCGTTTAAAGTATATTTTGGTCCTCAAAACTATCAAGATTTGAAAAAGCACGGAAATAATTTGCAAAAAATAGTAAACTTCGGACTTTTTCACGTCATTAGTGTGCCATTTTATTATTTGCTCAAATTCTTTTACGCACTGACAAAAAATTACGGATTCGCGATTATTCTATTAACCATACTCGTCAGGCTGATTTTGTGGTGGCCGACGCAGAAGAGCTATACCTCCATGAAAAAAATGCAGACGGGCATGAATAAAATGCAGCCCCGGCTGAAAACACTGAAAGAAATCTACAAGGACAATCCCTCCAAACTCAACGAAGAAACCATGAAACTGTACCGGGAGTACCAGATCAATCCCATGGGCGGATGCCTGCCCATGCTGCTGCAGATGCCGGTCTTTCTGGCCCTGTATTGGACGCTGAATTCAGCGGTAGAACTCAAAGGCGCGGAATTTATCTGGTTTTGGACAGACCTGTCCGCTAAAGATCCGGTATACGTGTTGCCCCTGATGATGGGGCTCAGCATGTTTGTACAGCAAAAAATGTCAACCGCGCCCGCCGCAACCAGCGAAGCCGCTACCCAGCAAAAAATGATGCTTTACCTCATGCCGGCCATGCTGACTTTTTTCGCGTTTATGTGGCCCTCAGGATTGCTCATTTACTGGGTGGTGTCAAATATTCTCGCGATTGGGCAACAGATGCTGATTAACCGGAAAGCTTAAACCTAGCCTGGGAGGACACGGACCATGCCGGAAATTATACGTGAAGCGAAAACCGTAGAGAGCGCGATCGAAGCCGCCCTGGAAGCGCTGGGATGCACACGCGAGGAGGCGGATACGGAAATTATTCAGGAGCCCGGCAAAGGCATCTTTGGACGGACGAAAATGGCCAAGGTCAAGGTTACCTGTGCCCACGGGGCAGAAACCACAAGTGCTAATGACCAGGAGACAGGCTCCGGCGAAGCGAGGGAGGACTGGCAGGAGAACATTTCGCAAGGAAAGAATACCCTTACGAAGATGTTGAATCTCATGGGCCTTCCGAACGCAAAAATTCAGAGTCGACAGGAGGAAGACGCGATCTACCTGGATATTCACAGCGAAGCCGAAGGCCTCTTGATTGGCCGGCACGGCCAAACGCTGGCCTCCTTGCAATACATATTGAACCGTATCATGAATCATCAGCATGCCAAAAAGAGCCGTTATATCGTGGACGTGGGCGGGTACCGCGTACGGTACAAAATCATATTGGAAAAAATGGCCAAGCGGATTGCCCACAAAGTGGCCGAGAGCAAGGAAGAAGAGCAATTAAAGGCCATGAGCGCGTTTGACCGACGGATCATTCATATGAGCATGAAAGACAACCACGACGTCACCACGTATAGTCTGGGCGAAGGCAATTTCCGCCGGGTTGTCATTGCGCCCAAGGGCATGCCGCGAAAATCAGAGGATAAGGCTGTTGAAATTCCGGAAGAAGAAGACCAAGGCGGCGAGGAAAGCGGACTTTAAATCAAATAGAGAGAATTAAAAATGGATATGCGGTCGGATTCGATCGCCGCGATCAGCACGCCCCAGGGCCGAAGCGGTATAGGAATAATCAGAATATCCGGGGCAAACGTCCTGGATATTATAGGCAAATTTGTTTCCTCCCAGTACAGTTTGCAGAAACTCGTCACAGCCAAGAAGCGCAAGCTCATTCACGCCAGGGTCATTAACCAAGATAAAGAAATCATTGATGAAATCCTTCTAGCCTATCTGCCAAAGAAAAAATCCTTTACCGGTGAGATAACGGTTGAACTGAACTGCCATGGCGGCCGGGCGATTATGGCCGAAACGTTAAAAATGGCGATACGATCCGGCGCGCGCCTGGCCGAACCAGGAGAATTCACGCGAAGAGCATTTGAAAACGGACGCTTGGATCTCGTACAGGTAGAGGCCGTCAACGAGCTTATCCAGGCCAGAACCAAAAACGCCATTAAAGCCGCCTGGCGGCAGATGGAAGGCGGGTTGACCAGGAGATGCACGGATTTGCGTGAGCAGTTGGTAACAGTTTTGTCTGAAATTCAGGCCAGGACGGATTTCGATCACGATCATTTGGCAGAGACGAATCAATATACGAAGGAATCACCGGACTTTAGTCCGGAGTTACCGCATCCCCTCTCCCTTTTAGGGAGAGGGATAAAGGGTGAGGGTGACCCGAATACTCCGCACTTCAGTGCGGGGATGATTTATTCCTGGGATCATCCGCTTAGGAACTCCTTAGATATCATAAAAAAGATGCTTGAAACCGCCGAAAAGAGCAAATATCTGACGCACGGATGCTGGGTAGTATTATCCGGGCCGCCAAACGCGGGCAAGTCAAGTATATTTAACTCGATTTTGAATATTGAGCGGGCCATTGTCAGCGAAACACCAGGCACAACCAGAGATCACATTTCCGAGCAAATAGACCTTGATGGAATGGAGGTTCGCCTGACAGACACGGCAGGCATGCGCGTTGCCCAGGATGAGATAGAATCAATATCAATCGGGAAAAGCCGGCAGCAAAGATTGTCAGCAGACATCGTTGTATATATTTTTGATCAAAGTATTGAAATGAGCGACTACGAGCAAAATGAGGCGGAAACCGTGTTAAAGCAAGAAGGGTTCGTTGTTTTCAATAAAAGTGATCTGGAAATGCACAAAACAGTGAAGAAATTTAGCCAGAGAAACAAAAGCAATAAAGTGTTTTATGTATCTGCTCTGAATAAAACCGGAATTGAGCAATTTCTAGATCAAATGTCAGAAGAGATTAACGAAAAATCACTTTATAGCGAAAACACGATAACTTTAAACATGAGGCAAACACAGGCACTTGAAAAAGCAAAGAAAGCAATAACTGAAGCAAGGGAAATACTAGGAACAAGCAGAAATTTAGACCTAGCCATGTTCGAATTGCAGGAAGGGATTAAAGCATTGCAAGAAATAATAGGCGAAGTCAGTACGGACGAAATATTGAATAACATATTTAGCAAATTTTGTATTGGAAAATAGTAATGTTTCACGTGGAACATAAGTAATGCCGTAGGGGCGGACCCCTGTGTCCGCCCAGACCGCAGTAATGCCGTAAGGGCGGACCCTTGTGTCCGCCCTTACGGCCATGTCCGCCAGGAAATCAACGGGCAGGCACAGGGGCCTGCCCCTACGGGAAGTCAAAATGGAAATATATAAATGACCGACCAAGAGTTACTATTAACCGGATTTGAGGAGCTGAATCTCAGCATTGATAAGCAGAAAGTTAAAAAGTTTTTTGATTACATGAAATTACTGGTTAGTTGGAGTAAAAAGATGAATATAACCTCGCTAACTAGCAGCCAGGACATTATAATTAAGCATTTTATTGACTCAGTAAGTAGCGCAGCATACATATCTTATTCAGATAAAAAAATAATAGACATTGGATCAGGAGGGGGATTCCCAGGATTGCCTTTGAAAATAGTTTTCCCAGAGATTCAGATAACCTTTGTTGATTCTTCAAGCAAAAAGGCGAGAGCTTTAAAATCTATTTGCGAAGAATTGAAAATGGATAACTACCAAGTTATCAACGATAATATTGAAAACGTAGCGAGAGTGCAAACCCATAGGGAGTCATATGATATAGCTGTTTCCAGGGCGGTATCTCCCTTGAATACACTGCTTGAATACATGATACCCATGCTTAGGGTAAAAGGTAAGGCGGTTATATATAAAGGACCGGATGTGGAAAAAGAAGTGGAAAACTCACATAATGCACTTCGAGTTCTTAAATCAAAAATAAAGAAAAACGTGTATTTTAGGCTACCTTTTACCAATGAAGGCAGGAGAATTTTAGTTGTGGAAAAAGAAGGAAAAACAGAACCAGAGTACCCTCGTGGAATAGGAAAACCCAGGAAAAGGCCGCTGTAGTCCCGATGTTCCACGTGAAACACAAGAGGGAAAAATGAACATAACTTCATTGTTTACAACAAATTATAGGAACATACAAAGAAAAGAAATGCAATTCTCTGAACGAATTAATGTATTCCTAGGTAAAAATGCACAGGGAAAAACGAATTTAATAGAAGCCCTTTTCCTGATAGGGACCTTGAAATCCATTCGAAGAGCGGACGAGTCCCAATTAATCCAGTTTGGCGAGCAGGAGGCGAAGCTGGCTTCCCTTGTCAATAAAAAGGGGATAAAAAAAGAGATCGAAATCTATTATTACCGCGATAAAGCGAAAAGGGTTTTGGTTAATAGGAATCAAATTTATAAATACGCGGACTACCTGGGCAATTTAAACATTACGCTGTTTTCTCCGGATGATTTAATTATTGTCAAAGGGGACGCTTCTTACCGCAGGCGTTATTTGGATATGCTCTTTAGCCAAACGGATAAGGCTTACTTACTGGATCTCATGGCTTATCATCGAATACTAAAGCAGAGAAATTCTGTTTTAAAAGATATTAGGTCCAAACAGCGCCAAGAACATTTATTGGACACATGGGATGAGCAAATATGCAAGTATGCAAATAGAATTGTTCAAAAAAGATACAAAAACGTCAAATTTTTAAATGAAATAGCAAATAAAATGCACAAAAAACTCATTTTCAACGAGAATTTGTCCATTAAGTACATTGATACAATATATTGCGGAGTGGATGAAAACCCGGCTGAATATGAAAAAGACTTTATTTTAAAGCAAAAGAGAGTTCGATCTCAAGAAATCGCCAGGGGGATCACTTTGCTGGGCCCGCACCGGGATGACCTGGAAATCAAGATAAATGGAGTAAATACAAGGATTTTTGGTTCACAAGGCCAAAAGCGGTCCGTTGCGATCAGTTTGCGCCTGGGAGAGGCTGAATACATTCAGGAAATGTACGATGAGTATCCGGTCCTGCTGTTGGACGATATTTTTTCCGAACTGGACGATGAACGAAAAAACGAGTTATTACAACTGCTGCGGCCCGAAGCGCAGATTTTTATCACAGGCACCAGCCTGATGGACTTTCAATCCATGCTGAGGCATGCGAAAGTTTTCAAAATTCAGCAAGGAAGAATAGAGGAACACCATGGCCATGAAAAGAAACGCGCCCAAACGGCCTAAGACACAGCCGCGAAAAATTCACCATATGGTGGGATCGCTGCTGGTGAAATGGGAAGGCCACGCGAAAAAAAGAGAAGTGCTTTTGGGCGCCGCCTGGAGGGCAATCGCCGGAGAGCGAATAGCGCAACACAGCCGCCCGGACCTGCTCCAGAGGGGGCGCTTGGTCGTTCTGGTGGAAAGCTCGGTCTGGATGAATGAGTTGACTTTTTTAAAGGAAAAGATTAAAATTAAGGCCAAAAATCATCTTTCCCAGTACGGGATTGACGTTGAAGAAGTCGTTTTTCGTTTGGGCCAAACCCGATAGCCTGGCGGAGCTCCCAACACATGTCACTTCATTTGGGCAATGATTTCGTCATTTCCTCCAAGCAAGTGCTGGCAATACTGAACGTCCAGAAAAAGGCCTCATTCCACCTTTTACAAACACTGGCATCCAAGCAGGGGACAGAGCGAATCAGGAAAATTGGTTCAGGCAGGGTTCTCTCGGCAGTACTAAGCAATAAAGGTACTTATTATCTTTCTCCTGTAGAGGCCTCGACCTTGGCTCAGCGGCTCACGCGAAGTTACGATGGAGTTAGGAATATGGAGGGCAAGCATGGTAAAAAAGGCAGTTAACCCCACTAAATCGAAACAAAAAGCAACTCCGGCGCGAGCAGGCGTGGCCGTGCGCGCCAAGCCGGAAAAGCCGTCCCCAACGACCAAAAAAGCCGGACAAGAGTCGCTGGGAAAATCCCTGGCAGACGAAAAAATTACGGAAAAGGACCACGAATTGGCGGTTGAAATGGCCGAACAGCTTTTGAAAAGCGCGGCCGGCAGCGAACCTGTGGTGCCCAGCGCGGATAGCGGATACGGCGCGGATAAAATCACGGTCCTGGAAGGACTGGAAGCCGTGCGTCGCCGGCCGGCCATGTACATCGGCAACACGGCCAGCGAGGGCCTGCATCACCTGGTGTATGAAGTTGTGGACAATTCCATCGACGAGGCGCTGGCCGGCTATTGCACGGAAATCGAGGTTATTATCCACGCGGACAATTCCGTGACCGTCACGGACAACGGCCGCGGCATCCCGGTTGAAATGCACAAGGAGCAGAAGAAGTCGGCGCTGGAAGTCGTCATGACCATTTTGCACGCGGGTGGTAAATTTGACCATAAAGCCTACAAAGTGTCCGGGGGCTTGCACGGGGTGGGTGTCTCAGTCGTGAACGCGCTCGCCGAGTGGCTGGACGTGGAAGTCCGGCGGGACGGCAAAGTGTACACACAATCCTACCAGCGGGGCATCCCAACCACCAAGGTGTTGCGTAGTGGCGAGACAAAAAAAACCGGCACCAAAACCATATTCCAGCCGGACACCAAAATATTCTCTGTTACGGATTTTTCCTTTGAAACGCTGGCGCATCGCTTGCGGGAGTTGGCGTTTCTCAATAAAGGCATACGCATTAAAATCAAGGACGAACGCGGGGAACCCGAGAAGGTTGAGAGTTTTTTCTATGAAGGCGGAATCGTGGCGTTTGTCAAGCACCTGAACGCGAATAAAAACCTCCTTCATCACTTCCCGATCTATCTTCAAAGGGAGCGGGAAGGTTTTTCCCTGGAAGTGGCTATGCAGTACCATGACGGCTACGCGGAAAACATTTATTCTTACGCCAACAATATCAACACAACGGAAGGCGGCATGCACATGAGCGGGTTTAAATCCGCGCTCACGCGCTGCGCCAATGATTACGCGAAAACGCGCAACCTCATCAAGAATGACAGCATGTCCCTGCAAGGCGAGGATATCCGGGAGGGCTTGACCGCGGTGATTTCCGTGAAAATCGCGGAGCCGCAGTTCGAGGGCCAGACCAAGACTAAGCTGGGCAACAGCGAGGTCAAGGGCTGGGTGGAAGCTTTTATAAACGAGTCGTTAGGCGCTTACTTTGAGGAGAATCCCGGAGTCACGCGCCGCATTATCGACAAATCGGTGACCGCCGCCCAGGCGCGGGAAGCGGCCCGGAAGGCGCGGGAGTTGACACGCCGCAAAGGCGCGCTGGAGAACGATAACCTGCCCGGGAAACTGGCGGACTGCTCGCAGACAGACCCCGCGCAAGCAGAAATTTACCTGGTCGAGGGTGATTCCGCCGGGGGCTCGGCCAAACAAGGCCGGGACCGGCGTTTTCAGGCGATTTTGCCGCTGAAGGGAAAAATACTGAACGTGGAAAAGGCTCGGATCGATAAAATCCTCAGCAACGAGGAGATCCGGACGATTATCACGGCCCTGGGGTGCGGCGTCGGCGAGCAGGAATTCAATCTGGGCAAGGCCCGTTATCACAAAGTGATCATTATGACCGATGCGGATGTGGACGGTGCGCACATTCGCACGCTGCTGTTGACGCTCTTTTTCCGGCAAATGCGCCAGCTGATCGAAAGCGGGTACATTTATATTGCCCAGCCGCCACTGTACCGGGTGAAACGTCTCAAGACGGAAAAATACCTTGATAACGAAGCCGGGCTGGACAAGTTCCTGATCGAGGCCGGTGGCGGGGAGGCCAAACTAACGCGCATCCGACAGAAAGGCACAAATCTCGCGCTGCAAGGCCCAAAGCTGCTGGATTTTCTCCGCAGCGTAGTGGACTTGAACAATCTCAGGCCCAAGCTAATCAAGCGCGGGTTGACTGTGGAGGAATACATCGCGCTGCGGTCGCAGAAGAAACAACTGCCCATGTACGAACTCATGACGCCCGAAGGCCCCTGCTTTGTCTATAGTGACGAGGAATTGGAGAAACAGCTGGCCAAACTCCGGCGGCAGTCCAAAAAGGCCGGGGCGGGCCCGGCCCAAGCCGAAAAGAAGGGCAAAACCGCAGCCGTTAAAACCAAACGCGTGAAAAAAGGCAAAAAATCAGAGGAGGAAACCCCGGACCTGTTCGCCGCGACGGAAGGAGACGGGTATCAAGACCCCCCTTATATCGCGGTCAAGGACATCGGCGAATTACGGCTGCTGGAGCAGTGTCTGCAGCGGCTGGAAAAGACCGGAATAGATATCGGCAAAATCATTGCCGAGGAAAAAGCCAATAACGATCGCAAAACCCCGGTGGCGCTGTTCAACCTGGTCATGGACGAGGATAAGAACGACTTGTACAGCCTGAACCAGGTTATACAGCGCGTCAAGGCGGCAGGGCGCAAAGGCCTTACTATCCAGCGCTACAAAGGGCTGGGAGAAATGAACCCCGGGCAGCTGTGGTCCACGACCATGGATCCGGAGCACCGGCGCATTCTACAGGTAAAAATTGAAGATGCCGCCAAAGCGGACGAGATTTTCACGATTCTCATGGGAGACCAGGTCGAGCCGCGACGGCAATTCATCCAGCAGCACGCTCCGGAAGTTCGGAACCTGGACGTGTAACCGCACCGCAGGCACTCGCCGCGAACCTTCAGCCGTTAGCCGGCGGCATTCCCGACAGGGCAGGAGAAACAGGATGCTCGACCGCAAGCTCATCCGTGAACAGCCGGATCTCATCCGCCGTATGCTGCGGGACCGGCACCTGGAGCTGGATCTCCAGCCCCTGCTGGACCTGGAAACCCGTCGCCTGGAGATCACCAACCAGGTGGAAAAACTGAAAGCCGAACGCAACCAGGCCAACGAGCACATCGCGCAAAAAAAGAAGCAAAAAGCCGACATTGGCGGGGATATCCTGGCTATGCGCAAGCTGGGCGAGACAATCAAGCAGATGGACGGCCAGTTGAAAGAGGTGGAAAGCGGGTTGCAGGCCGCGCTGCTGAGCATACCCAACCTTCCCCACGAATCCGTTCCCCGGGGGGCGGACGAAAGCGCGAATCAGGAGGTCCGGCGCTGGGGGATGCGTCCGGAATTTGCATTCACGCCCAAACCGCACTGGGAGTTGGGCGACGTCCTGGGCATGCTCGACACGGAGCGGGCCGCCAAAATAAGCGGGGCCCGGTTCGTGGTGTACCGGAACACGGGCGCCCGCCTGGAACGCGCCCTGATCCAGTTCATGCTGGATACCCAGACCCAGGAGGCTGGCTACATGGAGATTTTTCCGCCCCTGCTGGTCAACCGGGATGCCATGATCGGGACCGGACAGCTGCCCAAGCTGGAAAACGACATGTTTCGGACCGCGGAGGATGACTTTTTTCTGATCCCCACAGCCGAGGTTCCGGTGACCAACCTGCATTGCCAGGAAGTGCTCCAGCAGGGACTGTTGCCGATAAAATATGCGGCCTATACCCCCTGTTTTCGCCGTGAAGCCGGAACGTATGGCAAGGACACCAAGGGAATCGTACGCCAGCACCAGTTCAATAAAGTAGAACTGGTGAAAATCACCCATCCGGACAACTCGTACGCCGAGTTGGAAAGCCTGGTGCTGGACGCCGAAAATATTTTACAAAAGCTGAATTTGCACTACCGCGTGAAGGCGCTCTCGACCGGGGACATGTCGTTTGCCAGCGCGAAGGGGTATGACCTCGAGGTGTGGCACCCGGGCGGCGGACGCTATTGGGAGGTTTCTTCCTGCTCCAATTTTGAGGCGTTCCAGGCCAGGCGGGCGAATATCCGATTTAAAGACTCAGAGGGAAGAACCCGGTTCTGCCACACGCTCAACGGCTCGGGCCTGGCCACGTCGCGCCTGCTGCCCGCGATTATGGAGAACTATCAGACTGCAGAGGGCGGCATTGAGATTCCCGAGGTTTTAATTCCCTATGTCAACGGTAAGCGGAAAATCACGCCCCAGGGAGAATTTGCGTAGTTTTTGGTTGTAATTGGGACCGAACGATTTTATCATGCCTTCCTCGGGCCTTATGGAGGGCTAGCATAACTGGTAATGCAGCAGACTTGAAATCTGCCGTCCATTGCGGACTTGGGGGTTCGAGTCCCTCGCCCTCCGCCACCCTGAACCACATAGGGCTCAGGGCAGAACATTTTAAATTAGAAAGCAGATAGTCGATTCAAACACGGAGAGGT
>JAUXBQ010000161.1 GCA_030619365.1 candidate division FCPU426 bacterium
AGAACGTGCAATGAGCAGCGAAAGCGTGGTGGCCGCCAAGTACGCCAAGGCCCTGTTGGCCCTGGCCCAGGAACGGCAACAGGCGGAAAACGTGTCCCATGAGTTGCAGTGGCTCGCCGACGAGTTGGGGGGGGCGGAAGGCCGGGCGTTTTTGACCAATCCCCTTTTGCCCCCGGAGAAAAAAATGGAGCTGTTTCAGGGCGAGGTGGGGGAGCGCCTCTCCGAGTTGACCCTGGCGCTCATGAAACTGCTGGTGGAAAAGCGGCGGGGGGAGTTGATCCCGTTTATCGCCGCCAGCTACGCGCAGAAATGGCTGGCGCTGCAGCAGCGCGCCGTGGCGACCGTTACCACCGCTGTCCCGCTTTCGCGGGACCAGTTGCATAAGCTGGGCCAACGGCTGCGGTCCTGGTACGGCAGCAAGGTCGAACTGCAACAGGTGGTGGACGCCGATTTAAAGGGCGGCGCCCGGGTCGAGATCGGAGACCTGCTTCTGGACGGGACCTTGCAGGGACGTCTGGCCCGGCTCCGGCGCGCCATGATGGCGGAGAATTGATCACAGAATGTCAGGGAAGGGGCCGCGTGCATGAAGATATCGCCCGAAGAAGTTACGGATGTTATTCGGCGGCAACTGGAGGGTTTTTCCAGCCAAACCGAGCTTGAGGAAGTAGGGACCGTGCTGCAGGTTGGGGACGGCATCGCCCGGATATGGGGCCTGACCAGAGCCATGTCCATGGAGCTCCTGGAATTTCCTCACAACGTGTACGGCATGGTGCTGAACCTGGAGCGCGACAACGTGGGCTGCGTGTTGCTGGGCGACTACACCCGGATCAAGGAAGGCGATCAGGTCAAGCGCACGCGCCGGATCATGGAGGTACCCGTGGGCGAGCATCTGCTGGGCCGCGTGGTCAGCGCGCTCGGTGAGCCGGTGGACGGTAGCGGCGGGTTGCCATCCGACTGCCCCCAGCAGCCGGTGGAGCGCCGGGCGCACGGCGTGGTGGAACGCCAGCCCGTGAAAGAGCCGCTGCAGACCGGGATCAAGGCCATTGACGCCATGATCCCCATCGGCCGCGGACAGCGCGAGCTGATCATCGGCGACCGCCAGACCGGAAAAACCGCGGTAGCCGTGGACACCATCATCAACCAGAAAAACACCGACGTGATCTGTGTGTATGTGGCGATCGGGCAAAAACAATCCACCGTGGCCCAGGTGGTGAAAACCCTGGAAGCGCACGACGTCCTGAAAAAAACCATCGTGGTTGTGGCTGGTGCCAGCGAACCCGCGCCCCTGCTCTACCTGGCTCCCTATGCCGGGTGCGCCATGGCGGAATTTTTCATGATGCGCGGACAGCACGCGCTGATTATTTACGACGACTTATCCAAGCACGCCACCGCGTACCGCCAAATGTCCCTGCTCCTGCGGCGTCCCCCCGGGAGGGAAGCGTATCCTGGGGACGTTTTTTACCTTCACTCGCGCCTTCTGGAGCGGGCCTCGAAATTAAACAACGAATTGGGCGGCGGCTCCCTGACGGCCCTGCCGGTGATTGAAACCCAGGCCGGCGATATTTCCGCCTACATTCCCACCAACGTCATTTCCATCACCGACGGACAAATCTACCTGGAAAGCGGACTGTTCCATTCCGGGCAGCGGCCGGCCGTCAACGTGGGCCTGTCCGTCTCCCGCGTGGGCGGGCACGCGCAGATCTAGGCCATGAAGAAGATGGCCGGGCGCTTGCGCCTGGACATGTCGCAATACCGGGAACTGGCCGCCTTCGCCCAGTTCGGATCGGATTTGGATAAGGCCACGCAGGCCCAGTTGGCGCGCGGCGAGCGCATGATGCAGGTGCTGCGCCAGCCGCAATACCTGCCCATGCCGGTTGAAGAGCAGGTCGTGATTCTGCTGGCCGGGACCACCGGCGCCCTGGACGACCTGCCGGCCGAGAGTGTCGGTCAATTCGAACAGGAGCTCTTGGCGTTCATCAAGCAAAGCCATAACTCGCTTTTGGCCCTGATTCGCAACCAGGGCACGCTCGACGCCGAATTGCAGGAACAACTACAGGAAGCGATCAAGGAATTCAAGCGAGGCTTTAGAACATAAAGATAGCCACAAAGACACGAAGAAAAAATATTTTGCGTTATTAAACTTTGTGTCCTAGTGACTTAGTGGCAAAAAAGCAATAGCCACAAAGACACCAAGGCACGAAGAAATAATTATTTATATTATTTATTTTATTAAACTTTGTGTCTTAGTGACTTAGTGGCAAAAAGGAGAATAGGGTGTCCAACATTCGTCAGACCCGGAACCGCATTAAGAGCGTGAAGAACATTCAGCAAATCACCCGCGCCATGAAAATGGTGGCCTCGGCCCGGATGCATAAAGCCCAGATCCAGTTGCTGGAGACCCGTCCCTACTCGGGCAAACTCCGCGAGATGATTCAGCACCTGGCCGGGCACGCCCACGGCGAGCTGCACCCACTTTTTAGTGAGAACCGTTCGCCCCGGACCGGCTGGGTGGTTTTGACCTCGGACAAGGGGCTTTGCGCCGGCTTCAACATCCAGACCCTGCAGGTGGTGGGGCGGCGGCTGGTGGAGGCCACACCGGACCAGGACCTCGAAGTAATCGCGGTGGGGCGCAAGGGCCTGGATTTTTTCCGGCGTACGGGCGTGAAGCCCTACCGGGAATGGGCCGGGTTCTGGCAAGAACTCAGCTGGTATCACGCAGACATTATCGGGCAGGAAATCATCGACGGCTACATTGCGGGACAATGGTCCAGTGTGGCGTTGGTCTATAACCGGTTTAAATCCGCCCTGGCCCAGGAAGTGATTCAGGAAAGCCTGCTGCCCCTGCCCAAGCCCGCACGGACCGGGGAGGATGGAAATCATTTCCGCGAATATGAATTTGAACCGTCCACCGAGGAGATTTACGCCTCCCTGCTGCCTCGCTATGTGAAGATTTCGATCTGGCGCGCCCTACTGGAATCCAAGGCCGCCGAACTCGCGGCCCGCATGCAGGCCATGGACAATGCCACCGAAAGCGCCGGGGAAATGATCGATGACTTGACCTTGAAAATGAACCGTGCCCGCCAGGCGCTGATTACGCGGGAAATCTCCGAATTGATGGGCAGCGCGGAAGCGGTGACAGCCTGACCGGCTGTTTACGGGATTGCGACAGGAGGGGGTTAGGCACATGAATGAAGGCAAAGTGGCGCAGGTAATTGGCGCCGTGGTGGACGTGGAATTTCCCTCGGGAAAACTGCCCCCACTCTACCAGGCGCTGCGCCTGCAGGGATCCTACCAGGTCGGGAGCCAGGAGCATGAACTCTCCGTGGCCTTGGAAGTACAGGCTCACCTAGGCGATAACACGGTCCGGTGCGTGGCCATGTCGTCAACCGACGGCGTCACCCGGGGGATGCGCGTGAAGGATCTGGGCGCCCCCATCACCGTACCCGTGGGCCGCAGCACCCTGGGCCGGGTAATGAACGTGCTGGGAGAGCCCGTGGACGAAGCCGGGGAGATCAAGGCGCAGAAACACTACCCGATTCACCGGCCCAAACCGCGCTTTGAGGACCAGGAAACCTCCACCCGACAGTTGGAAAACGGCATCAAGGTTATCGACCTTTTGGCCCCGTATTCGCGCGGAGGCAAGGTCGGCCTGTTCGGCGGCGCCGGGGTCGGTAAAACGGTGCTGATCATGGAACTCATCCGCAACGTGGCCACCGAGCACGGCGGATTCTCGGTCTTCGGCGGGGTGGGAGAGCGAACGCGCGAGGGCAATGACCTGTGGCTGGAAATGAAAGGCTCCGGCGTGATGGAGAAAACCACCATGGTGTTCGGGCAGATGAACGAGCCGCCCGGCGCCCGCATGCGCGTGGGGCTCACGGCCCTGACCCAGGCCGAGTATTTTCGGGACGAGGAAGGGCAGGACGTGCTGCTCTTTATCGACAACATCTTCCGCTTCACTCAGGCCGGGTCCGAAGTCTCGGCTCTGCTCGGCCGTATGCCCTCGGCCGTGGGTTACCAACCCACCCTGGCCACGGAAATGGGCGAACTGCAGGAACGGATCACCTCCACCAAGCGGGGCTCCATTACTTCCGTGCAGGCCATCTACGTGCCGGCCGACGACCTGACCGACCCGGCGCCGGCCACAGCCTTCTCCCACCTGGACGCCACCACCGTGCTCTCCCGCGCCATTGTGGAACAGGGCATTTACCCGGCCGTGGACCCGCTGGAATCGAATTCGCGCATTCTGGCGCCGGAGATCGTGGGCCAGGAACATTACCAGGTGGCCCGGCGGGTGCAGCAGATCATTCAGCGCTACCGGGAACTGCAGGATATCATTGCCATTCTCGGCATCGATGAACTCTCGGAAAAGGACAAAATCCTGGTCGCGCGGGCCAGGAAGATTCAGCGCTTTCTTTCCCAGCCGTTTCACGTGGCCGAGGAATTTACCCAAACGCCCGGCCGCTATGTTTCGCTCAAGGAAACCATCCGTGGCTTCAAGGAAATCGAGGAGGGCGTGCATGATGACCTGCCGGAACAGGCGTTCGTCAACGTGGGGACCATTGACGAAGTAATTTCCAAGGCCAAGCAACTGGCCTAAAGACCAGGGAACTTGACATGGGCAAAACACTCAACTTGGAATTGGTTACTCCGGCGCGGCATGTCCTGAGGCAGGCCGTGGAAGGATTGGTCTGCCCGGGCGCGGAGGGCAGTTTCGGCGTTCTGCCCGGTCACGTGCCCATGCTCGTCTCCCTGAAACCGGGCATGCTGAAACTCAGGACAGGCGAAGCGGAAACCATTTATGCACTAGGCGGGGGATTCGCGGAGATCGGACCCCAACGTGTCCTCATCCTGGCCGACACGGCCGAATTGGCCGAGGATATTGACATCGAGGCCGCCCGCCGTGAGAAGGAACGCGCGCTCGCCCAGCTGAAAAAGGGAGTGCGCGGGGCGGAGATGGACGTGGCTGAAATCTCCTTGAAAAAGGCCCTGACCCGGTTGAGCGTGGCGGACAGCGTCCGTCGCCGAAAGAGCGCAAGGCACTAGGTTTTCTCTTGCCCATCACTGGAAAGTATGCTACCTATTAATAACGAAGAAAGGCATTTATTCGAAGGGGGACAGAATTATGAAACAGATCAGGACAGGCTTTATCGCGTTCGCACTCGTCGCTCTCCTCGCCACACCCTTATTGGCAGCACAAACCAATTTTGATATCGGAAAAATAGGCGGCCCGGAATTGAAGATCGGGTTGGGCCCCCGGCCCGTGGCCATGGGTGAGGCGTTTGTCGCCAAGGCGGATGACTGGAACGCTTCGGCCTGGAACTCGGCCGGTTTGGCGCAGATCGAGGGCCTGGAAGCCGGTTTCATGCACAATATCTACCTGGAAGACACGTCCCTCGAATACCTGGGCTTCGCGACGAATCTTTTCGAGGGAGCAGGCATTGGCGCCAACATCATGATTCTGAATTTCGGAAAAATGGACAAAGTTGAGGTGGACAGCGCCGGCCTTCCGCTGGTTACCGGTGATTTCACGCCCCTGGTCTTCAAAGTCCAGGCGGGATACGGGCAGTTTGTGATGCCCGCGCTGGCAGTCGGCGGCGCGGTCACCTTCATCAGCCAGAACATCGACACGGAAACCTACAGCGCCGTGGCCGTGGACGTGGGCGGATTGTTCAAGCTCGCCGAGGGCTTTTCCGCCGGGCTGGCGATCCAGAATCTGGGCTCCACCCTGGGCGATGCTTCGCTGCCCATGAACGCCAAGGCTGGCGTGGCTTACACCCCGCCGGTGAAGATCGCGGACAATGACGTATGGAACATTCTGCTGGACGTGAACCTGCCCTTTGGCGACGTGAATTACACTTCCGCCAACATCGGCACCGAGTACTGGTACGACAATCTGATCGCGGCCCGCGTGGGTTACAAAATCAAGGACACCGGCGACCTGGGCGGCGTGACCGGCCTCACCGCCGGTTTGGGCGCCAAGTTGCCGCTGGGCGACACCACGGCCCTGGCCATTGATTACGCCCTCCTGTCCTACGGCGATCTGGGCATGACCCATCAGGTATCCCTGGCAGTGGCGTTGAAATAATCAGCCTCAGAATAAAAAAACCCCCACCATATGGTGGGGGTTTTTTTATTCTGAGGCTG
>JAUXBQ010000053.1 GCA_030619365.1 candidate division FCPU426 bacterium
GCCAATTATTCTCATTGTATATTAACCCCAATATATTGGGGTCATATGCATTTATGAGGGGGATTACTACGTGTATTTCAAACGACTAGACATGCAGGGCTTCAAGTCTTTTGTGGACAATACCACGCTGGATTTTGAATCCGGTATTTCCGCCATTGTCGGACCCAATGGCTGCGGGAAATCGAATATTGTGGACGCCATTCGCTGGGTGCTGGGCGAGATGAGCGCCAAAGCCCTGCGCGGCGCGCGCATGGAGGACGTGATCTTCAACGGCACGGACCAACGCAAAGCCGTGGGCATGGCGGAAGTGTCCCTCACCATCGACAATCATGACCGCCAGCTCCCAACCGAGCATGACGAAGTCATGATCACGCGCCGGACGTTTCGCTCCGGCGAGAGTGAATACCTCATGAATAAGACGCCGTGCCGTTTGCGGGACATTCACGATTTGTTCATGGACACCGGCATCGGAACCAACTCGTACTCCATCCTGGAACAAGGGAAGATCGACCTGATCGTTTCGTCCCGGCCGGCGGACCGGCGCTTTGTCTTTGAAGAAGCCGCCGGCATTTCCAAATACAAGGCCCGCAAGGAAGAGTCCCTGCGTAAACTGGAATCGACCGAGCAAAATCTGCTGCGCGTGAACGACATTGCCGTGGAAGTCAGGCGGCAGATCGGTTCCTTAGAGCGACAGGTGCAGAAAGCGAGGCGCTTTCAGGAGTTCAAACAGGAACTCACTACGCTGGAAGTGTCCCAGGGCCGGAGGGACCTTAAGGAACGGCGCCGGCAATTGCGCAAACTCGAACAGCGCTGGGAGGCCTTGCGGCTGGAAATTGAGAAAGCGGAGGGGGGCCGGAGACACACCGAAGAGACCCTGGCCGGTTTGAACAGCAGCCTGGCGGAAGACGACACCCGGGTAACGGCCATGCAGGCTTCGGTTCACCGGATCGTGGAGGAGGTTATTAAGTCAGAGGACTTTGTCTCCGCCTCTCTGCTCCGGAAAAACGATATAACCATCACGGTTCAGCGGCTGCAGGCCGAAGTGGACACGCTGCTGAGCAAGGAAACGCAATTGCGCACCCGAAATGCGGGCACCCTGGAGGCCCGGCAACAGAAGGAAAACGAACTGGGCGATCATCAGACCCAATTGGCCGCCGAGGAAAACCGGCTGAACGAGGTGGAACAAACCTTGAAGGCCCGCGCGGCCCACGTACAGGACCAGCAGAGCCGCCTGCTGCAAATCGTGGACCAGATGTCTTCCCTGCGCGGCGCGCTGAAAAATCTGGAAGAACGGCAAAACGAGCAGCAGCGGCAGGCGGACAAACTTGATCAACAGCTCCGGGACTTGAGCGAACAAACCGGGGGCGTGAGGCAGGAAAACCAGCGCCTGCAGACAGAGTACCAGGATGTTAAAACGCAGTTGGCTAACCTGGAACAGGAGCGCGGACAGCTGGAAAATGAACAGGAAAAACTGGATCACGTGGTCAACACACTGAGCGCCATGCTGGAGAATTTCAACGCCACCAACCTGCAGCTGACCTCGCGCCTGACCTGGATCGAAGAGCTGAAAAACGGCCTGGACGGATACGCCTCCGGCGCCAAGACCATACTGCTGGAACAAAACGCCAATCCCGAACGGTTTCCGGGCATTTTAGGCCCAATGGCGAATTTCATCCGCACCGATCAAAAATATGAATTCGCTTTCGAGGCCTGGCTGGGAACCCAATTGCAGCATATCCTGGTGGAGACTTCGGCGCAGGCGAGGACTGCCCTGGATTTCCTGGCCGGGGAGAACCGGGGGCGCGCGACCTTCATTCCACTGGAAAGCGTCCCGGAAACCAAGTCCGCTTCGATGTTCTCCCTGGACGAAACACCGGCCTGGCTCGACCTGCCCGGGACTCTGGGCTGGGCCAAGGACTTGGCCCGGATCGATGAACGATTCCGCGCCGTATTCGAGCGCTGTTTGGACCAGGTGGCCCTGGTGACGGACCGGGATGCCGCGCGGCAGGCACGGGCCGCGGGCGCGGACTGCATTTTGGTGACCCTGCAGGGTGAGATCGAGACCCAGGTCGGCTGGCTGACCGGCGGCAGCACTGACATCATGGAGCGCGGGCTGCTGGGCCGGGAACGCGAAATCGCTGAGTTGAGAAACCAGTTGGCGATTCTTGAGAATAATCTGAAAGAGACTCAGGCCGAATCGGAAAAAAGCCGCCGGCAATTGGAAGAAACCTCGGGCAGTTTGACTGCGGTGAACGAAGATAGGCACGAGGCTGAAATCCGCTCCGCGCAAATGGAAAAAGACCTGGAAAGCGTCACCGCGCAATTGCTTGAGCTGGAAAAGCAGCAGCATACGCTGAAGGTGGAACGCGCCGCTGTCCGCGAGGCCTGGGAACGTTCGGTTGCCGAGCATGAGGCGGTCGCCGGACAATTGCTGGATTTGGAAGTGACCGACCGCCAGACCCAGGAGACGCTGACCCAGCATCAGGAGGAGATCGAGGATCTGCGCCGGGAGTATGATCACCGGTCGCTGCAGGCCGGGGAACTCCGGGTGGCCGCGGCCGCGGTGGAACAGCAGCTGAACAGCCTGAAGTCGGAGACCAGCCGCGTGACGCAGGAATTGGAGGAAATCTCCGGGCAAAAAAGCGAGAAACAGGAGGGTATCCACCGCGATCAGGACCGCCTGGCCCAAATCGACGATGAGATCAAGAGCCGGCAAGCGGGTCTGGAATCGCTGGTGGTTTCCCAGGCCGCGAGCGAACAGGATTTAACCACTTTGCAGCAGTCGCGGGGGGAACGCACGGCCGAGAAACACCAGCGCGAACGGGAAGTGCGCGAGTTGCAGGCCACCTTGGATTCCCTGCGAGGGGAGCTGCATCAACAGGAACTGGAAAAAACCCGGCAAAAAATGACCCTGAAGAATCTGGAAGCTTACCTGGAAGAGGAATATTCCCTCCAAGTTACGCTGGAAGAGGGGGGGGGAGCCGAGGAACCGGGCCAGGGGGAAGACCTGCCGGATCCGGAAATCACGGCCGAACGCGTGAAAGAATTAAAGGCGAAAATTATTGCCATGGGTTCGGTGAACCTGGTTGCCATGGAAGAGTACGACGAATTGCAGGAACGGTATACCTTCCTGTCCAAGCAACTGGAAGACTTGAAGGAAGCGAAAGAGAAATTACAGAAATTGATTACCAAGATCAATCACGAGAGCCGCGAGCGTTTTGTGGAGACGTTTGACCAGGTGCGCACGCGATTCAAGGAGGTATTCCGCCGCCTCTTTAACGGCGGGGACGCGGATTTGGTGCTCATTGACGAATCCAACTTGCTTGAGACCGGCATTGACATCATCGCCCGGCCTCCGGGCAAACGCTTGCAGAACATCTCCCTGCTCTCCGGCGGTGAAAAAGCGCTCACCGCCACTGCGCTCCTGTTTGCGATATTTCTAATTAAACCCAGCCCTTTCTGTATTTTCGTCGAGATGGATGCGCCGCTGGACGATACCAATACCCTGCGGTTTTGCCGCATCCTGCAGGAGTTCGCGAAGAAATCCCAATTTATCGTGATTACGCACAACAAACTCACCATGGAGATCGCCGACATTTTATACGGCGTGACCATGCAGGAATCCGGCGTGTCCCGGCTAATCTCTGTGAAATTCAAGGGGGATGAAGAAGCCCGGACCGTCTCATCCGCTCCCAGGACCGCCTCCCAGGAAGTCGCGCTCAATTCGTTGTAAAAATCCACAGGCAGGCCGCCTGTGGTATTTTTGCCCTTAGATGTTCGCCTTCGACCAACGGAAGTCCCGTTCGATATTCCCCTCCGGTCGGAGCGGCGTTATTTACCCACTTCATCCATAGGCTGACCCGGCATACCCGGCATGCGCCGGGTTCCGCCGGGCAGGCAGCCTATGGCGTTCATGTTTGACGGTAAATCTGTTGGCATGATGTTTTAATCCTTAATTATTGGGCAAATTCCCTGACTTAGTTGCCAAAATAGGTAAAGTAAGATTGACAAATTAAATTCACGCATGCTAGAATTATATATAATTTGTTTTTTCTTCATTTTTCTTGAAAAAAAAGGGGGTCTTCACAGAATGACCATGCGCAAAATCCCGAAAATTTTCATTATTATAATGGTTTTTATCATTCCCGCCCTGCTGGCCGGTTGCGGCAAGCCCACTAAGGAAAAAGAAATAAAAATTCAATTCAATGTATCGGGTAACGCCCAAACGCAGCAAAGAGCCGCGGAGCAACAGCGTATTATTGCCGAACAGCAAAGAAAGCTGGATGAGCTGCGTTCGGCCTTGAACTCAGCCCGCAGAAGCGGTGGAACGACCTCCCGCAAACAGGTGGAAAAAATCGAGCGGCAAATCGCGGCGGTTGAGGAACAGATTCAAACTGTGCCGGCTGATGTCAAACCTGTGGCCGCGGTGCCGAAGATTGATGCCGCTAAAGCCACGGGCTGGGCCATGTTCCGGCAGAACGTGAAGAATCGTCCTGCCTCTGGAACGCCCATCTCGCCACCCTTGGATCTGCAGTGGAAATACCGCACTGGAGAGCAAATCGACAGCTCGCCGGCCTTGGTGGGCGGCGTGGTGTATATTGGCTCGGGCGACGGAAAAGTGTACGCCATTAACGCCAAGGACGGCCGGCAGATCTGGGAAAAAACCACGGGCGCCAGCGTCACTTCCTCTCCGTCCGTGGTGAAAGGCAAGGTGTACATCGGGTCCCAGGATACCTACCTGTATTGCCTGAGCGCCAAAAGCGGCAAAATGGTCTGGCGGGCCCTGACCGGCGGCGCGATCAATTTTTCCAGCCCGGCCGTGATCGGGGGCGCCGTTTTCGTGGGCTCCATGGACGGAGCTTTATACGCTTTCAAGGCGTCCACTGGCGCGGTGATCTGGAAAAAAACCCTGGACGGGCCGATAGCCGCCAGCCCGAAAATTAAAGGCGGCGTGCTGTATCTCGGCACCCTGGGCGGAACCTTTTACGCCCTGGACGCCAGCACGGGCGGGAGCAATTGGAAATTCAAGGCGGACAAACAGATTTTTTCCAGCGCCGCCATCGGAGAGGACAAGGTGTATTTCGGCTCCGATGACAAAAACATCTACGCGCTCAATATCGAGAACGGGGAGTTGGCCTGGAAGTCCGCCACCCGGGGCTGGGTATCTTCCTCGCCCTGCATTTCCGGAAAATATCTGTTCGTCGGCTCCAAGGACAAGACGATGTACGCCCTGAATAACCAGACCGGCGGCATCCGCTGGAAAACGAAATTAAAGGGGTCTATTCTTTCCTCGCCGGTGGAGTTCAACGGCATTGTGTACGTGGGCACCGGCTCTTCGGTCGTGGCCATCCGCGCCACGGATGGGAAGGAAAAATGGTCCTATGCCACGCAGGGCGCGATTAATAGTTCGCCCATCATTTCGGACGGGATTATGGTTGTGGGCTCCTTTGACCGGAGCGTTTACGGGTTTACCTATCTCCCTCAGTAAGGAACACGCGACATCATGGCCACGGTGCAGGGGAAAGTCAAATTCGGTTTAACCTATAAAATCACGCTGCTGGTTATCGCCCTGGTTGCGGTTATCATGGGTGTGGTCTCCTATTTCTCCATTTACCAGGAGAAACAAGTCAAAACCCTGGAAATGGACAAGCGGATGACCGACGTGGCCAACATGGTGGCGGCCCTGAAATTAATCGAACCCCTGGCCGGGGAGCGGGTGGCTTGGCCAATATTCCGCGAATTCATCAAGGTGGTCCGCAACCTCGACGCCAATATCCTGTACATTTCCATTATCGGCAATGACGGCACCATCAAGGCGTTCACCCTGAACCCGGGCACCGCGGCCCGGCTGGATTCCGCCCTGGAGGGGATTGACGAAAGCCAGGACTCTTTGCTGGCCCTGATCCAGCACGAATTTCCGCTGGGCAACACCGCCAAGATTTCCGGCGACATCATCGTGGAGGACCAGCGGGTGGCCACGGTGAATCTGCGCTTTTCCCTGCTGACCTTGAAACGGGAGATTATGTTCGCCCAGGTGCGCAACATCCTGCTTACCCTGGTTATGATGGTGCTGGGCTTCGGCGGCGCGTTGTGGCTTTCCCGAACCGTGACGAGCCCCATTGCGCAACTCACGACCTCCATGTCCAAGGTGGCCAAGGGAGACCTGGGCGTCACCGCCGTGGTGAAAAGCCATGACGAGATCGGCTTGTTGACCATAAGTTTCAATCTCATGGTGCAGGAGCTCAAGGAAAAAGTCAGGATCAAGGACGCCTTTGACGTGGTGGCCGACGAACTCAAGGAGGTTGAAAAAGTCAAGGCCTCCTTTGAGTTGTATATTACCAAGGAAGCCCAGGAACGATTCGTGGACCCGACGGCCATTTCCATGCAGGACGCGGAAGGCAAGCGACATCCGGTGACCATTTTATTCGCCGATCTCACCCAGGTGGCGCAGCAAGCCACCTCCCTGGATGCGGCCAATCTCTCCGAAGCCCTGGAAGGCTATTTTCGGAAATTCGTTTCCACGCTTTTCGAGTATGAGGGCCAGGTGTATAAATTTTCAGAAAACATGTTCATGGCGGTTTTCGGCGTTCCCCAGGTCCATCAGGACGACGACCGCCGGGCAATCCTTACGGCGGTCAGCGTTCAGAAAGCCCTGGCGGAGATCAACAAGCGGCGGGTGAACCAGCAGGAGACCCCCTTGTATATCTCGCTCGGCATCGCCTCCGGGGAAGCCGTGGGGTCGCTCCTGACCCGGAAGGGTTTGGCCTCGGCCGAAGTTATCCGGGATTATCTGAATTTCACGCAGAAGATGAGCAATCAGGCGTTTTCCGTGGTCATGGTGGCCGGGGATATCTTCCGGCGGGTGACCAACCTGATCCGCGGCGAAAAAGTGGAAGATCTGCAGATGCCCGATACCGGCGAAAGTTTGGAAGTGTACCGCATCACAGGCGCCAAATTCTAAGGCGGCCGGCCAAGCCTGACCGCCGGCATAGGCGGGTGATCTTAACTAGTTCTTGTTGCGGAAAGCATAATTTCACTATTCCCCTCCCCAGAATGTGGTGGGAGAGGATTAAGGGGAGGGGGTTTCAGCTTTTGCTTTTAAAGCTTAATCCCTCACCTTCATCCTCTCCCAAGAGGAGAGGAATATTTAGTAAATCAAAAATCGGCTTTTCCGCAACAGAAACTAACTAGGAGTAGCGCACATGAGCGAGCAGAATTACTACGAGATCCTGGAAGTGTATCCGGCGGCCAACCAGGAAGAGATCGAGACCGCCTACCGGATGCTTCTCTATAAATACCATCCTGACCACAACCCGGAACGGGCGGATTGGGCCCACCTGATGACCTCCAAGGTGGTGGAGGCCTTTCAGTGCCTCTCGGATCCGGAAAAAAGAAAGCTGCATAATTTTCAGATTTACTGCCCGGTAAAAAGCCGTGTGCCCGAACGGGGATTTTTCTTTTTCCAGAAAAAACAGAAAAAACAGTGGGAGGGCGCCCGGGCGCAGTTCGGCGCCGGGCTGGCCCTGTTCAGCCGCCAGAAGTCGAAGGCCCTGTCCAAGTTCCGGGAGGCTGTTTTACAATGGCCGAAATTCCCGGAGGCATTGTATAATATTGGGTTATGCCTGGTGGATTTGCGCAAGTTTGAGGACGCGCGGACCTATTTCAAGAAAGTCAAGGCCGTAAATCCCAAGGATCCCGAAATCCAGCGCACCTTGCGGCGTCTGGATGCTTTGGCGAGAAAATAACCCTGGCTCCCCGTTTCGGCGCAGTTCCCGGCCGGGGCCGGCGAGGATATGTAAGTTTGCGCCAGAAAGGCGGCTGTTATGTCCAAGATCATCGGCATTGACCTCGGGACCACCAATTCCTGCGCGGCCATTATGCAGGACAACGAACTGGTCATTATTCCCAATTCGGAAAACACGCGCACCACGCCCTCGGTGGTCAGCATCATGAAAAACAACGAGATCGTGGTCGGAGAGCCGGCCAAGCGGCAGGAAGTCATCAACCCTGAGACCACCATTTTTTCCATCAAGCGTTTCATGGGCCTAAAACTGGCGGATCCCATGGTCCAGAAAGACCGGGAACTGGTCCCGTACAACCTGGTGGAGGCCGCTAACGGCGATGTCCGGGTGCAGGTGCACAATCGCAATTTCTCTCCCCCGGAAATTTCCGCCATGATCCTCAGGAAGATGAAGCGCGACGCCGAAACCTTTTTGGGTGAGAAGGTGGAAAAAGCCGTGATCACCTGCCCGGCCTACTTCAATGACAGCCAGCGCCAGGCCACCAAGGACGCTGGCCGGATCGCGGGCCTGGATGTGCTGCGGATCATCAATGAACCCACGGCCGCATCCTTGGCTTCCGGCTTTGACCGCAAAACCCGGCGCAAGATCGCTATTTATGACCTGGGCGGCGGAACGTTTGACATCAGCATCCTGGAACTCGGCAACGGCGTGTTCGAGGTGAAATCCACCTCCGGGGACACGCACCTGGGTGGTGATGATTTTGACCAGGAAATCATCAACTGGCTGATCGAGGAGTTCAACAAAAAAGAGAAAATCGACCTGCGCCAGGACCGCATCGCGCTGCAGCGATTGAAAGAGGTGGCGGAAAAAGCCAAGTGCGAACTCTCCGCAAGACCCGTGGCCGAGATCACGCTGCCGTTCATCGCCTCCGACAGTTCCGGCCCCAAGCATCTTAATGCCAAACTGATTCGGAGCAAGCTGGAAGAGCTGACCAAGAAGCTGGTGGAGAGCACCATCGCGCCCTGCGAGCAGGCGCTCTCCGACGCCGGCCTGCGCGCCAATAAAATTGACGAGGTCGTGATTGTGGGCGGCATGTCGCGGATGCCCAAGGTCCGGGAGGTCGTGCGCAAACTGTTCAATAAGGAACCCTTCCCGGGCGTGGATCCGGACGAAACGGTGGCGGCCGGGGCGGCCATTCAGGCCTCGGTTTTAAAGGGAAACATCCGGGATATTCTGCTGCTGGACGTTACGCCCTTTTCCCTGGGAATCCGAACCGAGGGCGGCATGATGTCGAAAATTATTGAGAAAAATTCGACCATCCCGGTACGTAAAAGCGAAATCTTTTCCACGGCCAAGGATAATCAAACCTTCGTGCGCATCCAGGTTTATCAAGGGGAAAAACCCATGGCCGCGGACAACAAACTAATCGGGACTTTTGACCTGATCGGAATTCCGCCGGCGCCCCGTGAGGTGCCCCAGATCGAGGTGTCCTTTGACGTGGACGCCAACGGGATCGTTCGCGTTTCGGCCACGGATTTGGGCACGGGCAAGGAACAGGCGATCAAGATTACGCCTAATTCCGGCTTGTCCGAATCGGAGATTACTCAATACACCAAGGAACAGTCAGAGTCCAAGCTGCCCGACCGGCACGACGCTACCAAGCACAAGACCTTTGAAAGCGGGAAGCAGGTTGACTATCAGGAAGTAAAGTCCGATAAACCGGGAGACGACGGGGAAGTCAAGAAGTCTGATAAGAAAAAGGGCCTCTTCGGACTATTTGGCGGCTAAGCTTGGGGGGCGAATGCCCCTCGCGGGGGGCATTCGCCCCCCAAGGCTTTATTTTACCAGGAGGGATCGGCATGGCGACCAATAAAGGCCATCGCATCGGAGAAATGCTTTTGGACGAAGAGATCATCACCCAGGAGCAGCTCCAGGAATGTCTGCGGGAACAGAAAGTCACCGGAGAGAAAGTCGGAGAAGTCATGGTGCGCAAGGGCTACGTGACCCTCGAAGTGCTCATGGCTTTTTTAGGGAATCAGATGGGCGTGCCCTACGTCTCCCTGTCGGAAATGCAAAAAATCCCCGCAGCCCTTTTGAAACTAATCCCGGAACAACTGATGCGGACCCAGAACGTCATCCCGCTCAGTAAAAAGGGGAACACCCTGACGCTGGTCATGACCGATCCCACCAATGTGTTCGTCACCGATGATATTAAATTAACCACCCGCTGCGAACTGGAACTGCGTCTGTCTTCGGAAAAAGAGATTAAAGACGCCCTGGATAAATACCTGGGATTCAAGGAAGAAGACACCGGGGAACTGGTCAAGGCTTCGGCCGGCGACGATACCTTCGGCGACGCGCCCTCCGGCATGTCCGCCCAACCCGCGGCGCAGGCCCCGGCGCCCGCGGTCGCGAGCATGAGCTCGGCCGCGGCGGCGGCGGCCAAAGTCCCGGAGAGTGTGCCCGAGACGGGTTCCGCGATTCCCACGGCCAGCGCCACCGGCGCGGGCGACACACCGGTCATTCATTTTCTCACCAGCGTGCTGGTGGAAGCCTCTAAAGTCAACGCCACGGACATTCATTTTGAACCGTACGAGAAATCCTTCCGAATTCGCTGGCGGATCGACGGCATTCTCCAGGAAGTGCAATCGCCGCCCCGTTCTCTGGCCAATGCCCTGGCAACCCGGCTCAAGGTCATGGCGGAAATGGACACCCAGGGACGCGGGCAGGCCCAGCAGGGCCGGTTGAAACTCAAGATTCCCGGTAAAGAGGTGACCATGTCGATCCTGATCGCCCCGACGCTTTGGGGCGAGAAGGTCGTGATTCACATTTTGAACGCAGAGGGCGCCATGCTGGAGTTGGACAAACTCGGCTGGGAACCCGCCCAGTACGAGGTTATGCGCCGCCTGCTCAATCAATCCCACGGCATGCTGCTCATGATCGGCCCACGGGGGAACGGAAAGACAACCACGGCCTACGCGATCCTAAACGCCCTGAACCAGCCCACCCGCAACGTTTCGGCCGTGGATGAGGCCGTGGATTTTTCGCTGCCCGGCGTCAACCAAGTGGTGGTCAATGAGAAGCGGGGTATGACGTATGCCGCCGGCGTGCACGCGATGCTGGAACAGCACTCGGACGTTATGCTGGTGGGAGAGATTAACGATCTGGATCTGGCCCGAACCGTACTGGAAGCGGTGCCGACCGGACACCTGGTGGTATCCACGCTGCATGCCAATGACGCCGTGTCCGCTATTCAGTACATGATCAACATGGGGATCGAGCCCTACCTGGTCGGGGCGGCCCTCAGTGTGGTGGTGAACGAGCGGCTGGTCCGAGTTATCTGTAAGAACTGCAAGGAGACCTACGAGGCGTCGGCGGACATCGCCAAGTTCCTGGGCGCGCCGTCCGGGCGTAAGACCATGCTTAGCCGCGGCAAAGGCTGTGACCAGTGTTCGCAAACCGGCTACCGGGGACGGCAGGCCGTGTTCGAAATCGTTCCCATGCGGGAAGCCCTGCGCGATATGATTAACAACAAGGCGACGGCCGCCATGATGAAGAAGGCGATCGCGGAACTTCCGGGATACGTCTCCCTGCGGGCGCTGGTTGCCAAGAAAGTGCTGGCCGGCGTGACCTCCTACGACGAACTACTGCGTGTCGCCACCTGACCCACGCGGCGCCGGAACCGCCGGCTGACCGGCCGGCGAACGCTTATCTGTCCCAAGTCCCAAGTCCCGCTGAAGGCGGTGTGAGACTTGGGACTTTCGATTTTGGAGGTTTTCGTTCCAAAATGAAAAAGTGGATTTATCCCGCCGCGTGCGATCCGGAAAAAATCGCCAATTTGGCCAGGCAATTGGAAATTCTCCCCCTGACCGCGGAAATTCTGCTCCAGCGGGGACTGGAGGGGGAAGCGGCCAGGATTTTTTACAATCCCAGCGGCGTCCGGCTCACTCATTTTCAGGAACTGCCGGGAACCGAAGCGGCGGGTGCCCTGCTGGCCGGGGCCTTGCGCCAGGGCGACCGTATTGCCGTTTTTGGGGACTACGACGTGGATGGGGTCACTGCCTCGGCGCTGATTTTGGAATTCATTCAGTTACGGGGCGGGCGGGCGGACGTTTATCTCCCGAAACGGGAGGAGGACGGCTATGGGCTCAACCGGAAGGTTGTGGAGAAAATCGCCGCCTCCGGGGCCAAGTTGCTCATTACCGTGGATTGCGGGATCACGGCGCTCTCGGAAATAACCCTGGCCAAGGCCCAAGGGCTGCGGGTGCTGGTTTCCGATCATCATGAGCCGGGGCCGGAACTGCCGGCGGCCGATGCCCTCGTCAATACCAAAGCCACCGGACCGGAAGAACTCGCGATCCTGGCCGGGGTAGGCGTGGCCTTCCAGGTGGTCCGCGCCGCGGCAGACGCCTTGGGGGAAAAGGATCCGGAACAACTGCGGCGGCACCTGGATTTGGTGGCACTGGGAACTGTGGCCGACGTGGTGCCCATGCTCCGCGAAAACCGTTTTTTGACTCGGTCGGGGATGGCCGTTCTGAACCGGGGGGGACGCGTAGGATTGCGCGCACTGCTGCGGGCCACCGGTCTGGACAAGACCTCCGTGAACTCCCTTGATCTGGCCTTTCGACTGGCCCCGCGGCTCAACGCCGCCGGCCGCCTGGGAGATGCCCGTCAGAGCCTGGATCTTCTGCTGACTCAGGATGCCCAGGAGGCGGACCGGCTGGCACAGTATTTAAATCAGCAGAACAGCCTGCGCCAGAATCTGGAAAAGACCGTGCTGGCCGAAGCTGAGACTCAGGTGCCTGACCGGGAGCTTCCCCCGGTGCTGGTGGTCTGCGGGCCCGGCTGGCCGCTGGGCGTAGTGGGATTGGTCGCCTCCCGCTTGATGGAAAAGTATTACCGTCCCTGCTTTGTTTTATCCCGGGAAAATGACTTACTCAGGGGATCGGCCCGCAGCGTGGCGGGATTTCCCCTGCACCTCGTGCTGGAAACGCTTTCTCCGCTTCTACAAAAATGGGGAGGACATGAAATGGCCGCCGGCGTCACCTTGGGCACGGACCAATTGGATGCGTTTCGGGCCGGCTTGATTGCCCAGGCCGGGCAGCGCCTGGACTTTGCTTCGCAAATCCCCAGTCTGACCATTGACGCAGAGCCGTCCCTGGCGGGCATTACCCGGCGTTTTATCCGGGAATTGCAGCATTTTGAACCCCACGGCCACCGCAATGACCGGCCCATGCTGGCGTTGTCCGGCGTGCGCATATGTCAGCCGCCGCGCGTGGTGGGGGAGCGGCACCTGAAGCTGAAGGTAGCAGATGAGCAAGACCGGTTTCTGGACATCATCGGGTTCGGCCTGGGGAAGCGGGCGCACGAACTGAGCTTGCATAATTTGATTGATATTGTGGGCCATGCGTCGGAAAATGTCTGGAATAATTCTTCGACGCTGCAAATCGAGATGAAGGATTTCAAACCGGCGGCGGGGGCGTAGGCAGAAACATTCCCGCTATTTTACCAGCACACGAACAGCCGTGTGGGAAGGAAAAGAGAAATGTCGAAAATATTCATCTATGACACCACC
>JAUXBQ010000048.1 GCA_030619365.1 candidate division FCPU426 bacterium
CCACGCTTTCGCTGCTCATTGCACGTTCTCCAGATTGTCGACCTCGTTGATGAACCCGTCCAGCAGCCGCCCCTGCACTTTCTGATCCAGCCCCTGCCCCAGCAAGCGCTCCACCGCGGCCAGGGACAAGTCCGTGACCTGGTTACGCAGTTCCCGGATGACGTTCTCCCGTTCCAGGGCCAGGTCCTGCTGGGCCTTTTCCAGAATTCGCTGCGCTTCCTGGCGGGCCCCGGACAGGATCTCTTCCCGCGCCAGCGTGCCCTTTTTCACAGCGTCCTTGATTTGCTTGCTGGCTTGTTCCTCGATTTCGGCCAGGCGGCAATGATAATCGGCCTCCAGCGCCTCAATCTCCCGGCGCCCGTTTTCCGCGCGTTCCAGGTCATCGGATATTTTCCGGGTTCGCTCCTCCATCATGCGGGTCAGAGGTCCCCAGAACAATTTCCAGACGATGACCATGGCCGCCAAAAACGTGACGACCTGGGCCAGCAACAGCGGCCAGCTGATTTCAATCATAACGGTTTCAGGCCTCCCGCACGAATGGACAAACCGGGTGATGAAAAATTCCCTGTTTGTCATTGCGAGCGACCGAAGGAAGCGAAGCAATCTCGTTTATTCTTTTAAAAACCAGGATTGCTTCGTCGCTAACGCTCCTCGCAATGACCGGAAAATAGTTTTTCAGCATCCTGCTAAATAAAATATTGAATAAAAGGATTAGCGAACAACAGGATCAGCGCCACCACCAGGGCGTAAATCGTGAGGGATTCAATGAACGAAATCCCGATAATCATGGCGGTCTGGATGGACCCGCTAGCTTCCGGTTGGCGGGCGATCCCCTCCACGGCCTTGCTGATGGCATTGCCCTGGGCCAGGGCGCTGCCGAACGCCGCCAAGCTCAGACCGAGCGCGGCCGAAACCACGCAGGCGATTAAAAACCAGGTGGAGTCGCCGGTCGCGGCCGTGGCTTCCGCCGCCTGCCCGGCTGTTGTGCTGGCCGCGGCCAAACTCGCGGTCGTCACCAACAACATGCCTATCATTCCCAAACGTTCCATTGCTTTTTTCACTTTTCCGTCCTCCTTATGTAATGATATTCGTTCCGTAGGGCGCGGGAACCGCGCCCCTACAACATAATCGTATCGCCTTACCCCCGTGTCTTTAATGCCCTTCATGGGCCTGCACTGCGCCCCCTATATACACCATGGCCAGTATCATGAAAACGAAAGCCTGGATGATGCTGACCAGAATACCCAATAATATAATGAGGGGCCGCAGGATGAGCGGCACCAGTGTGAGGATCTCCTGGATCAAATTGCCCGAAGGCAGGAAAATGATGACCAGCAGGGCCAGCACTCCGAGCAGAATTTCCTTGGCTAAAATATTGCCAAAAAGCCGGAAAGAGAGCGAGAGCGGCCTGGCCAGCTCACCGATAAGTTCGATAATCAACATGAAGGGCTTCAGCCAAATTGGCACCGGGCCGAACCAATGCTTGATGTAGCCCCAGAGCCCCTGTTCCTTAATGCCGAAATAATGCGTGGAAAAAAATACGATCAGCGCCAGGCCCACGGTGGTCGAGAGCTTACTGGTGCTGGAAAAAAAACCCGGAATCAGCCCCATGAGGTTTGAGACCACGATGAAAAAAAACAACATGGCGAACAGGGGGTAGTAACGCGCGGCCGTGGGACCGATCATGTCGTCCGCGAATTGATAAATCATGCCCAAAATCCATTCCAGAATGTTTTGCGCGCCCCGGGGTACATGACTGAGCCGCCTGGTCCCCAGCCAGGACACCAATCCGATAATTCCTACCGCGACCAGGCTCATCAGGATGCTGGCGTCAAAGGGAAGGTGAAATTCAACGGATTCAGGCACAGCACTCATGGGGCCTCCGATTATTGGCGCAGAGCGTGTAACACAGCCGCGGGAAGTTGGACCAGGGAATAGCCGATCACCACCGCCCAGATTTCCACCGCGGGCCAGCGAATCGCGAGATATAACAAAGCTGCGATAAAAACATAACGCAGCAAGGTATTCCATAACCAGTTTCGTTTGATTTTTTCCGGCGCTCGAGTCAAACCCCGGCGGATGACAAAACTCACCCAGATAAAACTGACGCCCCCCAGCAGTTCCCCCATGAGCAGGCCATTACCCCACCGCGGAAGTCCTCCCACGTACAATCCCAGCGGCAGGCCGATCAGAGCGGCCAGGAATCCGTGTCCGGCTTTCAGCTTCATCGGGATGATCGCGTGTTACTGGCTGAGATGGTCAGGCGAATCACGTTATAGAACCCGGCCACAATGCCCATCACCAGGAGGATCAGGGTAAACCAGGGGCGCGTGCCCAACCAGCGGTCCAGCATGACGCCCAGCCCCAGGCCCACAAAAATGCAGGCCGCCAGCATCACCCCGGCCATGCTGGCCTGTCCCCATTGACGATATTTTTGTGGATTGGTTTTCGGCATCCCGCTTAGCGATTGAAATCGGCGGGTTTCAAGTCCTGGAAGAACTTTTTAAATTCAATTTTTTCTTTTTCGTATTTGGACTTGTCGGTGATGCTGGCTTCCACGATGACCTTTTCGGACACAAAAATGGAGCACTCCGCCCGCAGCCCCAGGGCAATGGCATCCGAGGGCCGGGCGTCGATCTCCCATTCTTCCTCGCCTCGCGTCAGCGTAATCCGCGCGTAGAAGGTGTTGTTCTGGATATTGTGAATCAGGATCCGGTCAATGCTGACGCCCAGCGTCTCGAGCACCGACTTGATCAGATCATGGGTCATGGGGCGCGGGACATTGATCTTTTCCAGGGCGATTAAAATGGCGTCCGCCTCGTAAATTCCGATCCAAATCGGCAGATAGCGCTTCTCTTCCGGGTCGGTCAGGATCACAACCGGTATTTTTGAATTGGCATCCACGGCCAAGCCTTTTACCTTCATTTCAACCATGACGCATTCCTCCTCAATCGGGAATGGATTATACCTAAATCAATAAGGCATAACAAGCAAGAAAATTCCCGGGGTTTCATTCTTTTGACCCCTGCCGGGTATTGTCGGACGGGCGCGGGACCGGATAAAGGGCTTTTTCCCAGGGCCCGCGCTCCGGCCATTTAGGAATCGTTGAATATTTCAGCCTGGAACGTATACAGCTCCGTGTTGGGGTCCTGCCAGGCGTTTTCCGGCAGGCCTGCCTTGCTGGCGCAGAGTTCATTCAAAAACCGTTCCCGGGTCCACCCGGTCTCCCGGGCCACCTGGGGCAGAAAAACCCCGGTGCGCGCGCCTTTTTTAACCAGAACCCCGTCCTGCCCCAAGTGGATGGCCTCGGGAGTCGCCACTCGGCGCAGGGGAGAGAGTACGGAGATCTCAATGCCCAGGGTTTCGACCTCTTCCGGCCGGGCAGCCGGGAAGCGAGGGTCCTCGGTGGCGGCCGCCGCGGCCATCCGCGCCACGGTTTCCGGCAGGGGCCAGACGCTTTCCATGAGCCCGATGCAGCCCCGTAAGAGACCCTTCCGGGTCAGGGTGACAAACGCGCCGCATTCCTCCCGCGCCTCTTCCGGCCAGTCCTGCGCGGATAGCGCTGGTCGTTGGTCTCCCCGTGCGGCCGCGGTAATGGCCTTCCGGGCCGCGTGCAGCAGCCTTTGCTTGGTCTCCGGTGATAATTTCATCCCAGCCTCCGCGCGCCCCGGGCCAAAAGCGAGTTGCTTCCGGCCTTCGTGGCGCGCCCCACAGTCCGGATCGCTATTGTATTTCGTAGTGGGGATAGAAGGGTTCTGCCAGCAGGCGGCCGAGGTCCCGAATAACACGCTGAACCATCTCATGGTCGGTCCGTATATTCACCGGCGTTTCCCCGCTGGAGATGGTCGTGTAAATCGCGTATTCGCTGTTTTTCCGCTTGGCCCATAAAACTTTCCCGGTTTCCGTGTCAATAAACCGGATGGTGGCCACGCCGGTGGCCACACGCTGGGTGTTGAGGGCGCTGGGCCGGATGTCCCCGATCGAAACCGTCACGCTGCCCGCCACAATCCCCCGCACACCAAGCAGACGGCCCGCCGCGATCGCGGAATTCGTGCTCAAATGCCCGCTGCGGACCAAGTTCTGTTCCTGGATGAGACTGTCCACCCGGGTACGCTCCACTAGGTCCAATCCCGGCGCCTGCTCAAGCAAATTCACAAGGATCTCATCCGCCAGCTGATGCCCGATGGTGGAGAGAAAACTATCTGTCTCGAACGGGAGGATGGCAATCCGGTTGTAGGCGGACATATCCGCCCGCGGCTGGACTAAAACGCGCTGGCCGCACCCGGAAAAGAAAAATACCGAGATACCCAAAATGGCGGTGATAAATTTGCGATACATTACCGAACTCCTTAATAAGATCTATCCACGAAATTCACGAAAATAAAATACATTTACTAGCCGGCTGCGGAAAAACCCTTTTGGCAGTCTTTGCGAGGAGCGTTAGCGACGAAGCAATCTTTATTATAAGGATAATTTCAGATTGCCGCGCTTACCGAAGGTCGCTCGCAATGACCTCGCGAGGGTTTTTCATCACCCTGTTAGTATTTTTCTTGTCCCTCGCGTCCTTTCGTGCATTTCGCGCATATATCTTTGACACCGCTGGAATCGAATCCGTAGGGAACAGGCATGCCTGTTCCCTACATCATTGGGACATGGCGGAATTTAATTATAGCCCCCCCGGATATGAGCGTCAACGAAATAGGCCCAGCGCGTCAAACCGTGAGAGTCAAACCATCATATGCCAGGTGCATGCGGGCGGGAAGCCGGCGTTCCGTAGCCCGGTGCCCCAACCGGTGGCACATATGCGTAAAATAGGTTTTACGGGCGCCGATGCGCCGGGCTTCGGCCACGGCCCGCTCCAGGTGGAAATGGGTTTCGTGCGGTTCCGGCCGCAGGGCGTCCAGCACCACAACGTCCAGCCCTTTTAACGCGGCGTACGAAGCCAGGGGAATGGCCGAAACGTCCGTCAAATACGCAAAGCGCCGGACGCGGTAGCCAAAAACCCGAACCCGACCGTGCCACAGGGGAATCGGTATGACGCGCAATTGGTTCAGCCTGACGGGCCGGCTGAGCGGGTGGAGTGAGAGCCGGGGTTTGCCGCCGCCTTTTTGAGTATTGCGAAAAACGTAGCTGAACCGCTGCCGGACCTGGCGCAGGGCCGGCGCGGGCCCGTAGATGGGGAATTTACGGTTCTCCCGTTCGGAAAAAATCCGCACGTCATCCAGGCCGGCGATATGGTCCGCGTGGGCATGCGTGAGCAGAAGCGCGTCCGCGCGGCCTATCCCGGCCGCCAGCAGCCGCAGGCGCAGTTCCGGCGGCGCGTCCACCAGCAGCGTGGTGCCACGGTCCGAAACGGCCAGGGCCGCCCGCGCGCGCCGGTCCCGCGGATCGCGGGAGGTGCATACCGGGCAAGCACACCCGATCACCGGTATGCCGTGACTGGTGCCAGTGCCCAAGAATGTAATTCGCATCATCACCCACCGCGCAGCCGGAAATCAGCCGCGCGCCTTTCCCCGGAAAATGGACAAGCGCGTTAGATTTACGTACTCTATAGCATAAATACTATTTTTGATATATGATTACTTTTAGAAGGTAAGACGCAATTCATCGCGTCTCTACTACTTTCTTGCACCGGGAGAGGGCCTTAAATATGATTCTGCATCAACCAAACGCGCCGCCCCGCCGTTTCCCCCTCTCGTTGCTCGCCGTTGTCTGGCTGCTGGCCGTGGCCGGGGGGGCCCTGCCCGTGACAGCCTTTGGCGAACCCACTGACTCCCTTTGGTCCAACAGCGTTCAGGAATTCGGGGCTGTGCTCGCTTCGCCGGTTCAGGGCACTTGGGAAGGCTATGTGGTCGCCCTGGGCTTGGCCGGCGCCCTGGCCGCCGGTTTGAACCATGACGTCGCCTGGTACCGGGAAATCCAGTCCCAGCGCAATGATTGGCAGAACAAAGTTATGCCGCCGCTCTCCCTGCTGGGAGACGGCCTGGTTCACCTCGGCGCGTATGGGGCTCTATATAAATATGGTAACGACTACGACCAGCGTGTGGCAGCCATGGCCGTGGAAGGCCAAATCAACGTCGCCATCGTTTCCCTTCTGCTCAAGGCGGCGTTCACGGCCACGCGGCCCGAAGTGAATCCCCAAGCGCGGGAATGGTTCACACTGGACATGGGCAATCTGAGTTTCCCTTCCGGGCACACCATGACGGCCTTTTGCGCGGCCGCTATTTTCGGGGACGCTTATCATGTGGAATGGCTGACTTTTCCGCTGGCGGCCGCGGTGGGATACTCGCGGATCTACAACCAAAAGCATTGGCCCACGGACGTGATCGTCGGCGCGGGACTGGGCATGCTAATCGGCTACACGGTCCGCGCCTTTCATGACTTCAGTCCGGCGGAACCCGGTATCCGCTTCAGCGTGGTGCCGGAAACTGACGGCGGACGGGTGGTGGCGTCATGGTCCTTTTAAGACTCGTTGCCCTGACCGCGGGGTGCCTGCTCTTCGGCCTGGCCGCCCTGGCCAATGCCCGGGAAGAGCCGCTCATCGACTTCCAATACGACGGTTACGTGCAGGGCCGTTTCACCGGGTTTTCATTCAAGCGCGAAATGCCCGCCGGCCCGCTCAACACCTTTGCCGACCCGTTACGGGCAGGAGGCGAAACGCATACCCAGGCCTCCATCCAGCGGCTGGATTTTCGTTTGAGAACCAAGCTGCCCATGCTGCGCTGGTCTTTGACCGCCTCCGCGGGCGTCAGGGGATCCAAGGCAATAATCAAAGATGCGTACGTGCAGTATCAGCAAAACGCGGTCACCACCTGGAAGCTGGGCCGGTTTCGCGTGCCTTTCGGCCTGGAGCCACAGACTTCTTCCCGCCATCTGGACACGGTGGAGCGTTCCCTGCTGTACGGCTTTGGCAATTTCGGGTGGGTCGAGCCTCTGGGCCTGGAGATGATCGGCGAGCGCGATGTCGGTTTGCGCGTGGATTTCAACTGGCCGGCCTGGCTGGCGGGTTTTGCCCCCTTTGCCAGTTCGGCCCTGGTCCTGGGCAACGGCCGCCTCACGCTTCCGGATCTGCCCACCCAGGGAATGCTCCGGCTCGGGTTTTCCAATCGCCTGGCCATTGACGAGCTGCGCCACGAAACGTCTTTGGGACTCTCCCTGTCCTATGGACAGAATAAATTCGAGGAGCGCAACGAGCAGTACCTGCCCATCGGCAGCGAGGGGGATTTATTGACTAATCCCGGCGCGGCGCTCTTTACCACGAATTTCGGCGAGCGGGTGACGGTCGCCACCCTCGGTGTCGACCTCAAGATCCGCGCCAACGGCCTGGTGTTCAAGGCGGAATGGGTGGCGCGGGACGTGGACTCCCGTCGTTCACAGGGATACTCGGTCACGGGAATTTATGAATTGGATGAAATCGTGTTGCCGGGACTGGCGTTCGTGGCCCGCTGGGAGGAAGTCGTGCAAGGATTCACGGACGGCGCGCATTACGCCCACACGCCCTATCAGGCCGCAGTGGCGGGCGGCACCTGGCAGGTACTGGAGAATTTGAAAATTCAGGCAAACTACATTGCCTTGTTCCTGGACCTTAAACCACACGTTTTCCCGGGCTCGGACTTATTCATCACCCAGGTACAATTTGAATTCTAATCACGGCGATTTCTCGCCGGTCAAGTTTGCCGCAACTAGTAGAACCTGATTTTCAGCGTTTCACTCAACTCAGCCTCTTCACCGTCCAGGTCGATCCCGGCCACGGCGTAGCGCCAGGTGCCGCGGCTCACTTTTTTCAGGACCACGACATTGGAGCTCATGGGCTTCTCATTCATTTTCTTGAGTTTGGCTTTCGTGCCCTTGGCGCGATATAAGTTATATTTGCGGTTTACCTCTTTATCCAGCCAATAAATCACCACGCCCCGGCCGGCCTTGACGTACTTGGGCTTGGCCACCGGCTGCAGGGCGGCTTCGTGTTGCTGATCGAAGAGTTCGCTGAGCTGCTTGGCTTGGTCCTGCGCTTCCGCCAACTCGGTCCGGGCGGTGGCCAGGTTTTCATTGGCCTCGTCCAATTGCTGCTGCAGAGACGCAATTTCATTCTTGGCGTGCTGCGCTTCTTGGATCCCAAACCAGTAATAGCTGCCGCCGCCGCCCAGAGCCAAACCCAAGAGCAACATGAAAAAGGCCGCCAGTCCCCCGCCTTTCCGTTTCGGCGGTTCGGCCATCTGCGGCTCCTGCACGTCTTCGCTGTATCCAGTTTGGTCTTCAGCCGGCTGCGCTCCCGCTGTGTCGGTGTATTCGGATGGTTCCATCTCTGATCCCCCCAATTCGGTCCAGGAAGAAGGCGATGATTCCGCCGCTTCCGGTTCTTCGCCGGTCACGGGCGCTGCTTCCTGTTCTGGTTTAAATTGCGCTTCAGGCTCCGGTTCCAAAGCGGGTTCAGGCTCAATGGCCAAGGACTCGCTGTCCGGACCGGGCTCGGGTTCGGGTTTTGCTCCCAATTCGGAGTCGAACCCCAATTTATCTTCCTCCTGCAGCTCGACCGCAGGTTCTTCGGCTTGGACCGAAACCTCGCTTGGCTCCTCAACCGCGGTTTCCGTGGATTCGACAGCGGCCGCGGGTTCCCAGGTTTCAACTTCGGGCGACACGGAGGGCGGTTCGGGTTCCTCGGGTTCGTTGGCAATGGGCAAATGAGCAATGGCTTCGGGCTCCCAATCGCTGGCCATTTCCGAGAGCAGTTGGGAATCGCTGGCGACCTCCGTCACTTCCGCCGTCTCCGGCGGTTCGCAGGCCGGCGCCGCGGGTTCCTCGGTCTGTGTTTCCTCCCTTGGCAATTGTTCTTCGGGCAGCGTGGCCGGTTCGGGCGCGCGGCTGGTCACTGCTTCCTCTTCATCCATCATGAAATCGTCAGGCACCTGGACGGCGGAGAGGTCGATTTTCAGCCGCTTCTGCCGCGGCTTGCGGCGTTTGGGCTTTTCCTCGCCAGGCGCCAGGATTTTCGGCTTCCTGCCCCGCTTTTTCTTTTCCTTGGGCTTGACTTCCGCGGTTGTTGCGGCCACGGCCTTCTTTTTTCTTCCCCGTCGTTTCTTGGGCGCGGGTTCCGGCACGGCGGCCGCGGGTGGCGGGGTAACCGATTCCTCTCCGGACGGTGGCGCTTCAAATGCCAAAACATTATCCGCTGGCGGCGCTGGTTCGGCCGCGGGCACAGATTCCGATTCCAATAAAGAATCCAAACTGGCTTCAGACGGGAAATCCGAAGGCAGGCTTGGGCTTTCCAGGGATTCTCCGGTTGGTGCCGACTCGCCAAAACCCTCAAAATCCGGTGTCTCGTCCGGCACGGCGCTTTCAGAAACCATGGCTGACACAGTTTCTTCCGCGGTTGGTTCGGGTTCTGCTGGTTCCTCCGGAACCGGCTCCGTTACTTCCGGCTCAGGTGCAGGTGCCGAGGAAGCGGCGGGCATTTCCGGCGGCAAACCCATGTCCCAATCCGGAGTATCTCCGGGCACTGACTCTGGAATAACCTCTTCCGGGCCAGCCGGGGATTCAGCGGGAACCTCAGGCTGCGGCGCGGCTTCCTCGGGAAGAGACTCGAGCCTTGGTTCTTCTGGAAGCTCGGTTTCCGCCTCCGGCTCCGGCGGAAGTTCCGGTTCCAATCCGGGCATTGGCTCAGGTTCCAGGGCTGCGGCTAAATCCGCATCCGGCTGGGATTCGGCATCGGATTCTGCCTGAGTTCCGGGTTGCGCTGCCTGGCCGGGGTGGAGATCGAGTAATTCCTGGACTTCCGGGGAGAGGGTTTTGGGCTGGCCTTTGGCTTGGCCGGCTAAAAAAGCGATCACTTCGTTCAAGGCGATCTGAAAATTCTCGGTCATGGCATAAATTTGTGTTATGCCGTCAGTCATAATTTTAGTTTCGATCAACTGATCCAGGGTGGGATTATCGAAATCAAATCCGCGTTCCCAGAAAATTGCGCCCATGAATCCTTTAATATGGCCAAACAATCCGGACGGCGCCTGTTTCAGCCCCACCTCTGGATTGCCCTGGCTCTGATTCAGGAAGCTGATCACCACGTATGTGGCAATCATGCCATCCCTCACCTCCAGCGGTGTCAGGTCCGGCTTGTTCACCAGGTCCTGCAACTGCTGTAAATATTCCTCCATTGAGAGGACCTCCATAGGCACTGCTCTTGGCATTATATTATTACATCATGAAAAGGAACGCAACACCTGTTTGAGGTTTAAAACAAAAGATAATTAGCCACAGATGCACACAGATACATAAAAGAAAAAAATGGCCACAGATACACACAGATGCACACAGAGGAAATAAATCAAAATAAATGGTTATACCAAAAGCAATAACACCTATTTCATTATTGTTTCTTTAAAATTTTTATCTCCATTTCTATCTGTGTGTATCTGTGTGCATCCGTGGCTATTTATTCTTTTTGGCGTTGCAGCCCGAGATTGTCCACGCGTTCGGCTGTGATGGTGAGACCTCCCCGGTCATTCTCCACGATCCCCTCCACCACGTAAGGACCGTGCCCTATGAGTTTGTGACCGTGCTCGCGATACGCGCGGGGAAAAATGGTGACCTCAAAGATATCCGTCAGGTCTTCGAGCGTCATGAATTTCATCATCTCGCCGGTCTTGTGCACCCGGTTGCGGCGCCAGGTGACCAACCAGCCGAAAACCCGCACCCGTTGGCCGGCGTGTTGGGCCAAATCACGGGCAGCCACGGTTCCGGGAGCGGCCAATTGTGAAAGTTTTTGCCTGTGCAGCATCAAGGGATGCGCGCGCGGTGAAAGCGAGAGCTGTTCGAATTCCTGGGAGAGCCGCTCCTCGGCGTCCCAGTCCGGCAGCCGGGGCAATTCGGTCCGTGTTTCCAGACCGAGTTCCAGCGTCCGGGCGTTGGCCGCGCGGGCGCGCTGTTGCAAGGCTACCTCCCACATCAGGCGCGTCCGGTTCGGGTCCAGGGAATCGCAGGCGCCGGCCGCAATGAGCGCCTCGGCCTCTTCCCGCGAGAGCGGCGTCCGCTGCAGCAGGTCGCGCAACGAGCGAAAGGGACCTCCGGATTCCCGGCCGGTAACCAGGGCCTCGGCGTGCTCCTGGGACAGTCCCTTGATTGCCAGGAACCCCACGCGCACACTGTTGCTCTCGGCCAGGTAGCGCCAGGCGCTGCGGTTAATGTCCGGCAAGTGCAGGCCCAGTCCCAGGCGGCGCGCCTCTTCCAGGTAAGCGGCCGGCGGATAAAATCCGCCCTGGTTGGAGAGCACGGCCGCCATGAACAAGGCCGGGTAATGCGCCTTGAGGTACGCGGACTGAAAGGAAAGCTGCGCGTAGGACGCGCTGTGCGCCTTGCAAAACGCGTAGCCGCCAAAGGCTTCGATCTGCCGCCAGATTTCCCGGCCAGCCGGGGGCGGAACGCCCCGCTCCTGTGCGCCCTGTAAGAACCGTTGTTGGTAGGTCTCCATTTTTTCCCAGTGCCGCTTCTTGCTCATGCAGCGCCGGAGCTTGTCCGCCTCGCCCAGGCTCATGCCCGCAATGGCGTGCACCACCTTGATCACGTCTTCCTGGTAGACCATGACCCCGTAGGTGTCTTGCAGAATGGCTCTCAGCCGGGGATGGGCGTAGCGCACGGCTTGCCGGCCGAGGCGGCGCTCCACGAACATCTTCATCATGCCACTGTTGGATACTCCGGGCCGGATCACCGAAGAGGCGGCGGTCAACAGCTCGAAATCGTCACATTGCAGCTTGCGCAACAGCAGGCGCATGGCCGGTGATTCCACGTAAAAGCAGCCCAGGGACTTTCCCTCGCGCAGCAGCTTCTTCGTGGCGGCGTCCGTGCAGGGATCGACCCGGGTCCAGTCCACGCCCGCGGCGCGGACGACGTCCCGGATCACGGCCAGGCCCCGCTGGCCCAGAAGGTCGATCTTGACCAGGCCCGCATCCTCGGCCGCATACATATCGTACTGCGTGACCACTACGCCCTTGGCCGACATTTCCCTGGGCATGACCTCCGCGATGGGCCGCGGCGTGATCACAATGCCGCCCGGGTGCACGGACAAATGCCGGGGCACGTTCTCCAGACGCCGGGCCAGGGAGAGCACGGTCTTCCAGGGCTCCTCGCCCAGGGGTACATCCCGCGCTTCCGGGATTTCTTGTTTGGCCGCGGTCAGGTCCGCCACGCTGCCCCAGTGCGGCAGGCGCCGCGAGAAGCGCGAAATTTCCATTTCGGTGAGCCCTAGCACCCGGCCGGCCTCGCGCACGGCCGAACGGCCGTGGAGACGGATGGTGGTGCAGATCATGGCCACTCGCTCCGGGTCAAAGCGCTGATACGCGTAGTCCAGCATCTCGTCCCGCTGGTCCCAGGGGAAATCCAGGTCAATGTCCGGCGGGTCCTCTCGCTCCGGATTGAGAAAGCGTTCGAAGAAGAGCCCGTGCGCCAGGGGATCCACGTGCGTGATGCCCAGGCAATAGGAAACAATGCTGCCCGCAGCCGAGCCCCGGCCCACGGTCGGGATCCCCCGGCGCTTCGCCTCGGTCGCGATGTCCCATACCACCAGGAAGTAGCCGGAAAAATTCTTTTGCTCGATCACTTCCAGTTCCCGGGCCAGGCGTGAGATTGCCGCCGGGGTCACGGGGTGGTAGCGCTCTCTCACTCCCTGGAAGCACAAGCGGGACAGATATTCGAATTCGTTTTCACCCGGCGGGCAGGGATAGGGCGGAGACAGAAATTTTCCTGTGAAGGGCAGGCCTTGGCATTCCGCGGCCACGCGCGCGGTCCGCCCTAGCACGGCCGGCAGGTGCGCAAATCGCTGCTGCATGGCCTGCGGCTCCTTGAGGTAGCTGGCTTCCGCGGCAGCAGTACCCGGGGGCAGCCCGTCCAGCGCGGTATGCAAGCGCACGGCGCACAGTGCGCGATGCGCGCCGTATTCCTCCGGCCGGGCGAAATGCACCCCGTTGGTGATCACGGCCGGGAGTCCGTGCGCGGCGGCCTGCTGCACCCGCAACGCCGTCCGCCCTGGATTGCCGCGCGCGCTCGGGTCCGTCACCTCGAGATATACGCCCGCGCGACGGCCGGCCAAAACCGTCTGTCCCAGCCCGGGGTCAGAGACGATCACAAAAACATGCGGCGTGCTGCGGGCCAAGGCCTGTCCCAGGTCAAAGCCCTGATCCAGCTGGCGCGCGGAAATCAGGCCGCACAGTTCCGAGAACCCGGCCTGGTCCCGCGCCAGCACCAGGGCGTAGGCGCCGCCCTGGGCCGCGGGCAGGGATTGGGTAAGCTCCACGCCGAAGATGGGCCGGATCCCGGCCGCTCGGGCCGCGGTCAGAAAAGCCAGGGCGCCGGAGAGGTTGTTGGTGTCCGTGAGCGCCAGCGCGTCGTACCCCAATTCCTTGGCCTCGCGGCATAATGCCGCGGGCGACGACGCGCCGGACAGGAGGGAGTAATAACTGTGCACGTGCAGGTGTGTGAACATGGGGATATGCCATTCCCAATAAAAATGTCATCCCCCCGTGAATCACCAACCAACACGTAGGGGCAGGCCCCTGTGCCTGCCCGTTGATTTCAGGGCGGACACAGGGGTCCCTTTACATAATCCTTATCCGTTTCCCAACGGATGGGATTTTCAACAATATATTTGCGAATTTCATCCAATTCGCGGTCTGTCCGGATTACGCGTTCAAAATAATTTCTTTGCCACAATCGTTTATTAAACGGTATCCAACCCTGGCAATTCACACCATCAATATATTGTTTCGTGGTTAAGGATTTGAAACATTTGACAACATCACACAACGCTAAACATTTTTCCGTAGGGGCAGGCCCCTGTGCCTGCCCGTTGATTTCAGGACGGACATGGGGATCAGGGCGGACACAGGGGTCCGCCTCTACGCCCTCAACCGGGCGGACACAGGGGTCCGCCTCTACGCCCTCAACCGGGCGGACACAGGGGTCCGCC
>JAUXBQ010000037.1 GCA_030619365.1 candidate division FCPU426 bacterium
ACGGATATCCACGCATCCAGGGTATACGAAAGTTTATTTAGCCAGAGATGGCGGCATCTTGTATTTTATCCAAGATGCCATTAACAGGTTATTAGGCAGAACAACCGAAGGACAAATGTTTTATTTAAGCCGGGATAGTGCGCGTCCGCTTTATTTCTTGGTTTCAAAGTTGAAACGAAAAGCTATGCGGGGAAAGGGAAAAGACGCACAGGTCGATTATGAGGTTTTTTATAAATCCTTCATTCATGCATATCAAACTGGTGATATAAAACTGCGGACGGCTATTGAGCAAATTAGAGATGAACTCTTCGAGATGAATCTTAAAGACAAGTCAAAAATCATGTTGATTGATACCGGGTTTAATGGAAGCTTAACCATGTTGTTGCAAGGCATCGTTAAGCTCTTTCCGGACGATTTTGCTGCCGCCCAAGAGGGCGGAGTAGTGGATTTTACCTTCTTATTTGCTAATCCCAATTTGGGCGAAGGAAAGACTTTTGATTTTGGCAATAATAACCAGAAATCGGCTGCACTTGACACCATAGAATATTCTGCTCATCACGACTTTAATTTTAGCAAGGATGCTCTGCAACTGTCCGCGCCTGAAGAACGCTTAAAGGCATTTTTCGAGAAGTTGCTGATGTTGGATGTTGTCATGAAAAACGTTGTAGCTGAGAGTCCATCGCCTATGCAAGTTAAAACACCCAAGCTGGCAGATGTTATGAGCGCGCTCCTGCAACCACTGGCGCTAGATCAGGCGCTGGGCGTCGAAGCCCAGCCTGAAATGCCTGAAGTCAAAGGCTTTGGCCGGATCATGCTCAACTTCCGCGCCAGCGGCCTGGGCCGGGCCTTGAACTGGGGTATGCCGACCGGCCTTAAGCTTATGATGCTTCTGCCTGATCCGGGATTAAAAGGATTTATGAAAATAGTGGTGATAAGCGCGCTGGCCGCCGGCTGGATGGGAATTGGGCTGGCCCTGGGAGGAACTTTAAATGTTGAGCTGGCGCTCGCAGGCGTCATGCTGGGCCTGGCGAGCTTTGTTCCTGTCCAGTACGCTTATTATAAGCTTAATACTTCGGTTGGCTCAGTTGCCGGCAGACAGATAGTTGATAGTGGATGGATGGAAAAAATATTCAATTCTAAAGAGGACTTAACAAAGGTGGAGCTGAACGCAAGATTGATTAAAGGGTTGTTAGCCATACTTGATGGTGTTAAGAATGATGATGAGGCTAGAATAGGCGTCTTGGAGGTATTATCCCGGATTCCTACTGAAGAGACTGTGGTTGTTTATTTGCCCAAGGATGATAAGCTTTTACTTAAGAAGAGCGAGACTTGGAAATTACCGTTGCAGGTTATTCAATCAGGTAATTCGTGGCGCCTGAGAAAAGTTTTTCCCGGTATTAAAATGATTAAAAATGGAGCCAGGGAAGATATTCCACAACCCACAATATTACGGGCACTGAACAGTTCTGCATAGAATACTGGGCAATTAATGGAAGGCCTTTAAATAAGGATAAAATAGAATGCTTTTGGGTGGGTTTAAGGTTAAAAGCAATATGCTCTTGAAATAAGCTTGAAAATGTGATATATTTATATAAAATGTTTGATATTAAAACAATCACGTTATTCTCGTTATATTAATATGATAATTGGGGGTCTTGGTCATGATGAAAAATGATCATTTTAAAGGTAAACCAACAGCCTCTCTAGCTGGATGGTACTTACCTAAGTGCCGGGTGCTCACGCGCACTGTTGCCATACTCTGCTCGCTTAGCCTGCTTCTGCCGGCCCTGAGCTTTGCTTTCAACGCGGAAAACTACCTGCTGCCGCCTTCGCAGGGCGTAAGGCTGGGAGGGCCGGGGAGCAAAGACCTGGCTAATGAATACAGGATTCCTCCCCATTTGGGCAAAGTCACGGAAGCCAGTTTCGCGCCCGGGAATTTGACCTTTGTTTTGATCCAGGATTTACATTGCCATGCCGAGATACAGGCCAACATTCGTACTATACTGGATCGCCTGATCGCGCGTCATCCGGACCTTAGGCTCGTGGCGGTCGAGGGCGGGAGTGGTATCATTCCCACCCTGGAACTGGCCCAACTGCCGGACACGGCGGCCAAGCGCGCGGTGGCGGAGTATTTCGTGAAAGAAGGGAAACTGACCGGCGCGGACTGGCTGGCAATCATTGACCGGCCGGAGATCGAATTGTTCGGCGCCGAGAACCAGACCTGGTACGATCAGAGCCTCGTGCTAATACAGACCTTTGCCAATGGGGAGAACCGGGGCCTGGTAATGGAAATGCTGGACCAGCTCGATTTCCTCCAGGAGCAGAAGTTTAATCCCAAGCTTCTAGGTTTTGAGCGGCGGCGCAAATTCTATCAAAAGAGCGACGCCGACCTGGAAGTCTATCGCCAGGACCTGATCCGTGAAGCGCGCCAGCACAAGCTCGAACTTTTTCCCGAACCCATGCGGGGTTTGAACCGGTTGACCAATTTGAATTACTATGACCGGGTTATGCAAACGCAATACCTGGAAACCGAAATCCGCAACCAACTGTTTCTGACAGACGTCGAACGTAAAGTATATCAATACCAGGAATTCGTGGAGATTGTCGAGCGCCTCCTGAACGTATCGGCCTCGCGCGAGGACATCCGGCGTTACCACCAGTTGGCCGAGGAGGTCACCCTGCACGAAATTATTCAGGGCCTGGACCGCAACCTGGGCGGAACCACAACGGACCTGGCGCAGGAAACCCAGACCCTGGAAAAAGCCCTGGCCGGGGCTTTTTCGTTCTATCGGCTGGCGGACCAGCGGGATGTCGCCCTGTTTAACAATACCCTGCAAAGATTAAAAGACCGGCGCGAACACCAGGCCGCGCTAATCACCGGCGGCTATCACACCCAAGCCATTACGGAGCAGATCCGTAAAAAAGGGTATTCGTACATCACCATCAGGCCGGCCATGACCAGCGCCGGCGCTGCCACCAATTACTTTGAGCTGTTGCGCTATCCCGAACAGCCCACGGAGTTGGAACGCCTGCTGGCCGGGCAATTTGTTAAACCCGAAGCCATGGCAGTTTTGAATTTCCTGACCCAGGCTGTTTTCCGGATGCAGTTCGAAGAGATGGTTCTTTTTGTGCAGATGACTACAAGCGAAATGCGCAATAAAAATTTTGTCAAGCTTCCGGGCCTGACCTTGGAGCGCATACGGAACCGGCTCATTAAAATCAAGAAAGAGGGCGGTTTAGACTTCATGGGCATACGGTTCAGCCCAAAGGGGCTGCGTATTTTGGGAAAAGACGATGTGGCCAGATATGAAGCCCGTCCGACTTTCATGAATTCCACGCAAATGCGTATTACCGGCCTATGGATATTAAGCGGCGGCATTTTGGCCATAACCATTCTGCCCCTGATGATGAGCCTGACGGCTGCTGCTTACCCGGTACTGGGCGTGGTGTTGGGCCTGGGACTGGCCCTGGTCGGACTGTGGTGGTTATCCAACAATGCCACCGGTGATCTGCTACAGCGCGTATTGACGCGGCGTAACATAATGCTGAGCTTTTTGGCAATGGGCGTGATCGCCCTCCCGATTTTATTTTTACCGCTCCTGGCCGACGTGTTTTACGCCGGAGCTGTCCCGGCCTCAGGCGTGGGCGCGCACCTCGCGGCCCTGGCCGTGGGTGTGGACCAGGTGATGGGCAACATACCCTTTCTGGCCGGCTTGACGCCCGTGGAACAGGATCCGGCCCAGGCCGCCAAGGTTTTTCAAGACACCAGCAGTATAATCAGTTGTTCCATGATGGGGGTAGTGATGGGTTCCTCTAAATTGGTCACTTTATTGACCAGCGAAAATCTGCGAAAAACCAAGACCACGCGGGCCAAGTTTGGCAAGGAAATGGAGGCTTTGCGCGCCGAACAAGCGGCCCTCGCCATAAAAGCCCAGGTCTCCGAGGAGCTTGGCGAGCGCATGGACCAGGAGGATACGGAGCTCTGGCCTGGCTCTTTTGAAATTTTATCCGATGAAAAAGTGGTTGCTGGGCTGCACATAATGGAAGTCAACGGCTTGCCACGGTTGAGTGACCAAATACCCCTGGATTTCTTTACACGCGGGGAGCCTGTACCAGAAAACCTCAAGGCCACCTTGGTCCATCCTTCCACCAATGGCAGCGACCCGCTTTTCCGCTATAAAAGCCAGAATGACCCGGTCAAAATGATTCACCGGGTTGCGGTGATCTATCCCCAGTTCGTGGATGAGCAGGGTCAGCCCTTGTACAAGGAATTGCCGCAGTGGTACATAACCGGTGTGCTCAATAATATGAATCCCGCGGCCGTGTACCTGGCTTACAAGCATCGGTTGCCGGAAATGCTCAAACGGGCGGGTGCCAACGCCGGGGCGTTTGAGCAGCTTTTAAAATACATGCATGCACAGTGGGAAAAAAAGTCGCCGCGTAAGGACTTCGGTCTTTTGCAGGAATACATCAGCATGGGCTTTCTGCACGAAATAGTCCACGCCTTGGCCGTGCACCTGCCAGATGAAATCCCGGAAGATCTGCCGGAAGAAGAACGCCAAAACTTGGAGCGCATCAGCGTGGGCCGTTACATGGAAATTTTGAGCAACGAACCCTTGCTCCAGGGAAGCAGCCTCATGGTGAAAAATATAATCAAAGCCCTGGAATCGGTCGAGCATAAAACGCCGGACCAGAAAATCCAGGATAAAATCAATGTGTTGATCGCCCTGGAAATGTTTTGCGACCGTTTCAGCATGTACCTGTATGAAAGCTATTTGAAAATCCAGATTTATAATGAGGCGTTGCAGGAAAAAAACGGTTATCCGATCACTGTCGACATGATGTTGACCCTGGATGAGGCGCGCCGCCAAGAGCAACTTGGCGACCGCAGCGAGGTCCAGGGGCTGACGCCAGACAAACTTGGGAAACTGGAAGCAGATTTGAAAGCCGCGGAGCGGGAACATGTATTCGTCAGTACTTTTGAAAATCCTGAACTCACGCCCGCGGAGCGGGAATTTTTTATCGGCTTTCATAGTCTGCTGAAATATTTCGACAGCAAGGGCCAGATTCTGCACTTTACCAGGCAGCATCTTAATAGCAGCCGGTTTGCCCATGCCACGATCTCGGGGCTGACCCGGCAATTGAAAATGGATATTCTGCAACGAGCCCAGGAAAAAATGCGCAAATGGCCAGCGCTGGCAGCCCTGGCCATCAGTATCGTGGAAAGACTGCGTGAGGGCAGGCTGTTCCACACCACGCTGGACCAGGAAACCAAGCAGACCCAGGAACAACCGGAAACCGGTGAGGCGATTGCCGCGGAGGCGAAAACCATTCCCGCACTCCCCACCCTTCAGTTCACGTCCGACATGCCGACGACCAAAATTGAAACGGAATTTAACAAGACCAGGTCCTTGGATATCGCGGCCATGGATGTTCAAAAACCGGCCAGTGAAGCCGAGGAAACGCGTGAGCGAAAAGTCCGGCAGGCGCTGGAAACAGAAGAACCATTGGCCTTGCCCCAGTTTCAATTCGGAACCACCACTGTGCAAACAACAGAAGTCAAGCAACCCGCAGAGGATATCCAAGCTGCCGATGCCAAGGGAACAGGGAAGCGCCCGGCCGTCGTAAGGCCGAAAAAAAAGAAAAAACGAAAAATTGCCCAGCCGGATAAATTAGACGCCAGGCAAAGAGAAGAAATTAGTTCTTTTAAAGGCGTGCAAGCGGTCGTTGAGGACGCCGATACCATAGCAAAAGACAGTACACGGGGCAGCCGTTTAGTCATGCCCTCGGAAGCCGCCCCAGTGGTTGCTTCTGAAAATTTCGCCGAAGGGCTCAATGAGGACAATCGCATTACGCCTTTGCTGACCGGGCAGGTCGACGCGCCGACCGATTCCCTGCCCATCAATTTTCCGGGCGCATCCGTGGAAACCGTTGTCAATCCGCTTTTCAACCAGGCAGTACTACCCGGCCGGCCCGGGCAGGTCGCGCCGGGTCTGATGCCGAACTTGAACATAATCAACGCGCTGAATATCCCGGGCACGGTCTGGGAGCAAATTTTGGCTGACCAGCGCATCGTCTTCCTGCTGGGACAAGCCGCGCGGGTTCTGAACACACTGCCTGACAACGTGCCCATGACGTTAGGTTTTGATAGCCCTGAGTTGAAAGCGCAGTTGGACGCGGTACTGAACGCCATGCCGGGAACGCCCCAAGGAGCAGATCTGGCCGGGCGCGTTCAGACCGAGCTGTTTCCGATTGACAGCCGGACCAACCAGCGGCTCACCCCCCAGGGCTGGAGCCCAGACAACGGGATGGCGGTCCTGACCGAACAAATGAGCAATCTGGCGCCGCGCAGAGTGGTCGTCAATGCCCACAACGAGGCTGCCATGGCTGTGCCGCTTTGGGGAATTAAAAAAAATAAGTACCTTCTCAAATCCCTGCAAAGCATTCCCGGCTGGGATAAAATAGTGGCTGCGCACAATAAAACCCTGGGCAAGATGCGCAATCAGGAAGAATTAAGTAAATATTATCTGATCACAGCCGCCACCATCAAAGCATTGCCGCAGAGATCGCAGGAGCGTTTAAACGAATTAATAACAATAACTCAGGTGCCGGTGCCCGGCTTCCAGGATGTGAGCACCCTGAAAGTACAACTGCCGACCACAGCGTTAATAGCCGCGGCGCAACCGGCCATCCAGAAGGGCGCGCAACGGGTGGTCATGGATTTTAATTACTATGGATGGCTTGCTTTGGAACGGGCCGCGGCCACGAACAATCTCGGGACTATCACCCTTGGGATAAGCGACATCCTTATGTCAGACCAAGCGGGTTACAATATGAATAATGTTTTCCTGCAATCTTTATTTGGCGCCGATACCCTGGAATCCGCACCCATGGATATACTGGTGAAAGAAAGCGCGCTGGAAGAATTATTGGAGGGTCAAACGGAGATATTTGCGCGGAAACTGGCGCTTTTGATCGATTACCTCCGTGAGATTTTGAGTCCCGGAGTTTCTGAATCCGAAATAAAGGAACTGGCCGAAACCTTGGCCAGGGAACTGCATAGTTTGGATACGGGCACCATGATCCCGAACCTGAAATTGGCTGCGCGTCTAAAACGCATGCATGGTGAAGAGTGGGAAACGGAGAGCCCACAGCTAATCGCCATGATAAACGACTTTGGCCAGCGTGGGCGGCGCGGGGTGCCTGGAATCGTGCCGGATATTGACCCTGCGCAGATAAAAGTGGAGCCCACTGCGCATCAAAATAAAAAAGGCCTTAATAAACTTGCATCCGTGATATTGCTGGGTTATGCGGCGGGCATGCTTATACGCGATGCTGTCGTTGAGGCGGGAAGAATTAGCCAGAGCAAGGGCGATGTGCGGGCATTTTTCGGTTACTTTACTACCCGGGAATTCAGGCAAACGCTGGGACTTGTTTTTAAAATTGTAATGGGATTAGAAAACACTTATAAAAACTTTGCTCCGAAGGTGCAAAGACAAGTCCAAGATATACAAGGCTTAATTGATAAGAAGTTAGACATTGAATATATAGCGCCGGAAAATGTCCCTGAATCACTTAAGTTTGATTTCAAACAATTGAAAGTGTTTAATAAAATACTGAAAAAAAGTCCTGTTTTCAGGTTTCTTATGTGGCTGGATAAAAGGATCGGGGACTCGAACTTCTATGTGCTTAATGATGATCTTTTTATGCTCTTGAGCGCGACCAATCACATGCAGAGAATTATGTGGAAATACGCTCCGGCCATTACTCTGGAAAGAGAAATCAGACGTTTGGATGGCATTGCGCCTGCCATGCATCCGACTTTAATGGAAAATCTCGCCCGCTCCGAAGAAGAGGCGAGAACCGAGCTGGAAGCGATCAGGGCCAATCTCGCCGAGCTGGCGGCAGGCGCTGCCACGCAAGCAACTGCCGGCCAAATCGCCGAACTCAGGACGCGCCAGCGAAATATGCGGTTTTCCTTAAAAACGAGAGTCTCGCTGAGACTCTTGAAACGTAGTAACACGGAGCAATCTATAAAGCGAAATACAAGACGCCTCATTAGTGCGTTGGTCCAACAACTGGGCCGGTATGATGTTGACAATATTCAAAATTATCAAGAAAGTGTGGTTAAAATATTGTCTTTGATGGAACCGTCCCGGCAAGCACCGGTTCAGATACGCCTGGATAGCGGAGAGGTTATACAGGCAAGCCTGCCGGCCACTTTGTATACGACCGTGTTGCGGGATAAAATGATGTTCTTCCTGTACGTCTACGACACGGAAGGCACACCCCTGCCTCCGGTCAAGCGCAGGATCCTGCGCCCCGAAGCCGCGGCGTAAAAAAATACGGTTATCCTTTGTAGGGGCGTTCAATTGAACGCCCCTACATTTTTATCAAACCCACCCTTTTTATTATCCCGTTTTTCTGTTAATTTAAGAGGAAAATACGTAGGGGCGCGGTTATCGCGCCCTAAGGGCGAGGGAACCTCGCCCCTACACCCAGGAGAATACGCTCATGCGCTATGACCGCTTTACGGTAAAAGCCCAGGAAGCATTGCAGCGGGCCGCGGACCTTTCCCAGGAACAAGGCCAGCCTGAAATTGCGCCCCTGCATTTGCTGTCCGCCTTGCTAAAGGAGGACGGCGGAGTTATTTCCTCGCTTTTGGCCAAGCTCGGCGTGGAAACGAAGGAACTGGCCGACCGCACGGAGACAGAACTGAAAAAGCTGCCCCAAGTCGCCGGAGCGGCCTTGCCGCCGGCTGTGGGCCGGGAATTCGGCCAACTCCTGGACCGGGCCTGGAAAAAATCCCAGGAACTGCAGGACGAGTATGTGTCCACCGAACATTTGTTGCTCGCGCTGGTGGAAGATAAAAGCGCGGCAGGTCAAGTGCTGGCCAACGCGGGCGCGTCCGGCGAAGCAATCCTGCGGGCGCTGAGGGAAATCCGGGGCAGCCACCGCGTGACAGACCCCAACCCGGAAGACAAGTATCAGGCCTTGCAGCGGTATTGCCTGGATCTCACGGAACGGGCGCGCAGGGGCAAGCTGGACCCGGTCATTGGCCGGGATCAGGAGATCCGGCGGGTGGTGCAGGTGCTCTCGCGACGCACCAAGAACAACCCCGTGCTCATTGGCGAACCGGGCGTGGGCAAGACGGCCATTGCCGAAGGCCTGGCCCAGCGCATCGTCGCCAAGGACGTGCCGGAAGGGCTGAAGCGCAAGCGTGTGCTCTCCCTGGACATGGGCGCGCTGCTGGCCGGCGCCAAGTACCGGGGAGAATTCGAGGACCGGCTAAAGGCGGTCCTCAAGGAAATCTCCGATGCCAGCGGTGAAATTATTTTGTTCATCGACGAATTGCACACCGTGGTGGGCGCGGGCGCGGCCGAAGGGGCGATTGACGCCTCCAACATGCTGAAGCCGGCCCTGGCGCGCGGGGAGTTGCGCTGCGTGGGCGCCACCACGCTGAATGAATACAAAAAATATATTGAAAAAGATGCGGCCCTGGAGCGCCGTTTTCAAGTGGTCATGGTGGGCGAGCCCACGGTCGCGGACACGGTGTCCATTCTGAGGGGCCTGCGCGAGCGTTACGAGCTCCATCACGGGGTTACCATCCGGGACGCCGCCCTGGTCGCGGCCGCCGAATTGTCACATCGCTACATCTCCGGCCGCTTTCTCCCGGACAAAGCCATAGATTTGGTGGACGAGGCTGCCGCCCGCCTGCGGACAGAGATCGACAGTCTGCCCGCCGAACTGGACGAGGTGGAGCGCAAAGTCAGGCAACTGGAAATCGAGCGCGAGGCGCTCAAGCGCGAAAAAGGGGAGGCGGCCCAAGGCCGCCATTCGCAGTTGGAAGCCGAACTCAAGGAAAACACCCGGGAGCGGGACCGCATGCGCGCCCAGTGGCAGCGGGAAAAAAAGGACATCGAGGCTGTCCAAAAAATCAAGGAAGAGGTAGAGGCCTTGCGGCAACAGGAGATCGCAGCCGAGCGGGAGGGCAACCTGGAAAGGGTGGCCGAACTGCGCTACGGCCGCTTGCGCGATTTGCAGGCCCGGTTGGAAAAGGCGGAAGCAGCGCTGACCCAAGCCCAGACCGGCGAAGCGTTGCTAAAAGACGATGTCGACGAGGAGGACGTGGCCGAGGTCGTGGCCCGCTGGACCGGTATCCCGGTCACCAAGCTGCTCCAGGAAGATGTGGACAAATTGATGTCCATGGAGGACATCCTGCGTAGGCGCGTGGTGGGCCAAGACGAAGCCGTGCGGGCGGTTTCCGACGCGGTCCGCCGGGCCCGGTCCGGACTGGCCGAACCCAACCGGCCGCTCGGATCTTTCATGTTTCTGGGCCCCACGGGCGTGGGCAAGACCGAGCTGGCTCGGGCCCTGACCGAATTCATGTTTGACGACGAATCCGCCATGGTGCGGATCGACATGTCGGAATACATGGAGCGCCATGCCGTGGCGCGCCTGATCGGCGCGCCCCCGGGATACGTCGGCTACGAGGAGGGTGGCCAGCTGACCGAGGCGGTGCGGCGCCGGCCTTACAGCCTGGTCTTGTTCGATGAGATCGAAAAAGCCCATCCCGAGGTATTTTCCATCCTCCTCCAGGTTTTAGACGACGGACGACTGACCGACGGGCAAGGCCGGACCGTGGATTTCAGGCAGACCTTGATTATTTTGACCAGTAACGCGGGCGGACAAATGATTTCCCAACTCAGTGATCAGCCGGAAGAACAGGTCCGCCAGGCGGTCATGAACGAAGTCCGGAGGCAATTCAAGCCGGAGTTCCTCAACCGCTTGGATGATATAATCATCTTCCGTCGCCTGGATGACGACCTGATCAAGCAGATTGTCGACCGCCAGGTGGAGCGCGTACGGGGACGATTGTTGGAAAAACGGCTTAGCCTGGAAATGGACGCGGCCGCCAGAGCCTTGATTGCCCGCGAGGGATATGATCCGGTTTATGGCGCCCGGCCCCTGAAACGGGTCCTGCAGCGGCTGTTGATCGATCCTTTGGCCAAGCGTCTCCTGGCCGGAGAATTTTCGCCCGGAGATACCATCCGGGCGACAGCAGGCAAGGACGGATTGGTATTGAAAAAAACGTAGGGGCGAGGTTCCCTCGCCCTGAGGGCGCAGTAACCGCGCCCCTGCCGGAATAGGAGTTGTCGCCTCCCAGGGCCTGATATACAATGAAACCAGACCTCGCGCCTGTGGGCTAAGGGAAAACATATATAATATGAAAGCAATCCGAATGCAACGCTGGCTGCTCGCCTTTACCCTGGTTATCTCGTTCTGCCCCCTGGTTTGGGCCCAAGAGCCTGTTTTGGTGCCCAGGCAGGAATTCCCGCTTCCCACTCCGTTGGAAGTCATCGTGAAATATCGATCCCCGGCCAAAGCCCAAAGCCTATCCGGACGCCAAGACGCTTTCTACCGATTGGGATTTCTCCGCCATACCGTTCCTGTTGGAACATCCCCGCGTCAGCTCGCAAAAGACCTCGCCAAGCATTCCGAGGTGGCTTGGGCCCAGCCAAATTACTGGCGCCGTACCCAGGCGGTGAAAGTATGCCCCAATGACATTTACTACCGACCGGACCGAAACCAGCGCCAGTATCAGCAATGGTATTTACCGAAAATAAACGCCAATTTCGCCTGGTCCCTGGCCCGGGGCACGGACAGCCTGCTGGTGGCCATAGTGGATACGGGCGTGGACCTGGATCACCCGGACTTGAAAACCCGTTTGGTCCAGGGGGTTTCCATTGTGAACCAACAGGACTACACGCCGCCGGCGCATGGGCGCGATGACAATGGTCACGGGACGCACGTGGCCGGAATTATCGGCGCCCAGACGGACAATACCTTGGGTGTTGCCGCTTGCGCCTGGCAGGGCAAAATCATGCCCATCAAGGTGCTGAGCAATAAAGGCGAGGGCACGGACGCGGATATTGCCGCCGGCATTCTCTGGGCCGCGGACGCCGGCGCGAAAGTGATTAATCTTTCCCTGGGCGGGGAAGCGGTGGAACCGGAAGTACCGCAGGTGCTGCAGGACGCCGTGGATTACGCCTATGTCCGGGGGTGCCTGGTGATCGCGGCGTCCGGTAATTCCGGAGACAATACCGTGCATTATCCCGCGGCGCTGAATCACGTGCTGGCCGTGGCGGCCACGGATCCCTGGGACCGGAGGGCCGGTTATTCCACCTACGGGCCGGCTGTTGATTTATCGGCGCCGGGCGGCGCCGGGGAGGCTGATTTTTCCAAGGACACGGGCATACTCAGCACCTATTGGACGCAAAACAGTTTTATCTCGGATTTCATGAGCGGTCCCGAGGCCGGGGAGTACGCGGTAACGGCCGGTACGTCCATGGCCGCGGCCGTGGTCTCGGGCAGCGCGGCCGTCATCTGGAGCTGGCAAATGTCGCTGACCGTGGACCAGGTGGAAAATCTGCTCAAATCCACGGCCGTGGACATTGGCGATCCGGGGCCGGATGAAAAAACCGGCACCGGCCGTATAGACCTCCTGGCCGCCTTGGGCAATCCGCCGGCAACCCTGCCGGAAATGACTACGTATAACTATCCCAATCCTTTTCGCCCGGATAAGCACAGCCGGACGCAAATTGTTTTTCTGCTGGACCAGCCGAGAACCATTGAGTTGCGAATTTACGATGTTTCCCGGGACTTGGTCTGGACGCGAACGCTCTCTGACCAGCAAGCCGTTAGCGGGAAAAACACCATTGCCTGGGACGGTCGCAACGGCGCGGGCGAACTCGTGGCCAACGGCGTGTATTATTACCGGCTGACCGCCGCTTCGGGTCCGGCCAGTCCAGTCAAGACCATCGCGGTGCTGAGATGAGGCGCGAGGATCGCGCCCGAGGCTGGCTGGTCTGTAGTTTGCTTGCCTGGTTTATCCTGCCAATTTCGGCCCAGGCGGACCCGGCTGCCGGCCAGGCGGGCGCGTTCCTGAAGTTGGGCCTGGATGCCCGGGCCCAGGGTTTGGGCAACGCCTACACCGCGGTATGCACGGGCAGCGCGGCCGCGTATTGGAATCCGGCCGGACTGGCGCGCGTGCTGCGGCAGGAAGCCATGTTCACGTATACGGCTTTTCCCGGCAGTGGGGATTATTCGCAGTTCGCTTACGCGCTGCCGCTCAACACGTTCATGTTTCCCCCGGACCAGATGGCCGGCAGTACGGGGGCCCGCTCGCCGGGGACCCTGGCCATTTTCCTTATACGGCTGGCTGCTTCGTATAATATCGAAGCCCGTCAAATTGATTCCCTGAATCCGGATTACCTTTTTTCCGACATCGAAGGCAGCTATAGCCTGGCGTTCGGCCTGCCGGTTTGGCGCGAGTTCAGTGCGGGTCTGGCCGTGAAGGGCCTGACCCACGAATTGGGGCGGGAAAATGCCACGGGCTGGGGTCTGGACGCCGGCCTGATGTGGGAGGGCGTGGAGGGATTGACCGTGGCCCTGGCCGTGCGGGACGCGTATGCGAACCTGTCCTGGACTACGGGACACAGTGAAGTCTTTCCGACCACGATGAAGGTCGGCGCGGCGTATCACTGGGCGGTTATTGATCAGCACTACCTGCTGTTCAGCGTTGACGGAGAGTACGCCTTTACCCAACGGGCGCCCCGTCCCCGCGGTGGCATGGAATACGGGTTTTATCAGATGGTCTTCCTTCGGGCCGGCTATGATGACGGGCAATTGGCTTTTGGCGGCGGGATTCGCCTGCCGGACATTGGCTGGGGCCGGGCCGGGCTGCAACTGGACTACGCGGCCCTGGAAGACCGGATTATGGACTGGGACCACTGGGTGACGCTGAAATTGCAATTGTAGGGAACGGTCGCGACCGTTCCCTACGGAAAACCGGATAAATTAGAACAGCACATCATTGCAATTCCCCCCTACAGACCGGTTGACAAATACAGTAAATCCCAGTAGAATCCACTGTTCTAATCCCTGTAGGGAACGGTTTTAAACCGTTCCCTACAGAAAAACCGGATGGATGATATGCCTGTAAAAGAACAAAAGCCTACCCCAGGCGGACAGTTGTTTTTGGTCGTCCTTGGCCTGTTGGGCGTCTTGGCCGCCATAACCCTGATCACGGTGTTGTCCCTGCAGCCCCTGCGTTCGGATGTTCTCGGCGTGATATTGATCTATGTATTCATATTTTTAGGCCTGGGGATCGTGAGCGCGGCCATCGTGAGCCGGTTGGTGGACCGTGGCCCGGTTCGGCCCAAGGATGGCGCATGATAGGCAGCATGACCGGATACGGCCGGGGAGAAGCCCGCAACAACCAGGTTTCCGTGGCAGTGGAAATCAAGACGGTCAACCACCGGCATCTGGAGGCCAGTCTCCGTCTGCCCGCGGGTTTGTGGGAACTGGAACCAGCGATTAAAAAACAATTGCACGCCGCGCTCCGCCGGGGTCGCGCTGAAGTTATTTTACATTTACTCTCCCCGCTGGCCGGAACCCGGGAAGGCGTGGTGGACCTCGATCTGGCGCGGAAATATATTAAAGCCCTGCGCTCGGCCAGCAGCCGGCTGGGCGTCAAAGGCGCGCCGGATCTAGCGCTCCTGGCCGGGTTACCGGACGTGGTCCGGGTGGAAGAACGGCCGCTTCCCGCCGCCCAGATCCGGCCCCTGGTGGAGAAAGCCCTGGGGCAGGCGCTGACGCGCCTGCTCTCCATGCGACGCGCCGAAGGCCGGAAATTGGCGCAGGATATCCGCCGCCGCTTGGGAACGATCGGGCGTGTGGCGCAGCAGGTGAAACAGCGTTTTGGGCGGTCCGCCCGGCGCCAGGCCCAGGCGCTCCGAGGCAAGCTCCGCGAATGGATGAAACCGGACAGCGCCGAGAGCAAACGCTTTATCCAGGACGCGGTGTCGCGGTACGTTCGCGCAGATATTACCGAGGAATTGGTACGGCTGCACGCCCACTTAAGCCAGTTCGCGCAGTTCCTGGGGCAACGCGAGGCGGTGGGCCGTCGCCTGGATTTTTTAACCCAGGAGATGCATCGCGAAGTCAACACCCTGGGCGCCAAAGCCTCTGACG
>JAUXBQ010000212.1 GCA_030619365.1 candidate division FCPU426 bacterium
ACAGAACGACATGGCTACGATCCGACTTTCCCTGGAGCAAGGAAATATCCACATATTTTATATGCGCTTTCCGGGAATGCTTCCTGACCGCGAAGGTCTGGAAATTAGACGTTTTCAGAGGGAGAAACATCATAAAAAACATCCACGAAATACACGAAATTTAATGAATGAAAAATATCGTTCCCCGGTCTAACTCCCTGAAAGCCTATGGCAGGAGGTCAGGCATGCCGAAAAAACCGAAAAGCACTATATTGCCCGAGGAAGTCATCCAGAGCAAAATTTTCCTCATACGGGGGAAGAAGGTTATGGTGGACCGAGATTTGGCAGAATTATATACAGTCAATACGAAAGCCCTAAATCAAGCTGTCAAAAGAAATATCGACCGTTTTCCTGAGGATTTTATGTTCCAACTCACATCCACTGAAACCAAAGAACTGGTCACAAATCGTGACCGGTTCCAGAGCCTCCGTCATTCCACAGTTAGTCCTTACGCCTTCACTGAAAATGGCGTAGCCATGCTTTCCAGTGTGCTGAACAGCCCCCGCGCGGTTCAGGTCAATATCCAGATCATGCGGACCTTCACCAAGCTCAGGGAAATGATGGCTACCCACGAGGAGCTCAGAAGGAAAATCGAAGAGTTGGAGCGGAAGTACGACTATCAATTCGCGGTAGTCTTCGACGCGATCAAACGGTTCCTGGAACCGCCGATTAAGCCTAAGCGCAAGATCGGTTTTGGACGGGGACAATAATGATCAGGCCCCTCTCCTCCAGGGGCGAGGGTTAATAATAAAACCCTATCGCGCGTGCTCCCGCGAGACCTCGTCGTACACCTCTTCGATCTCCTCCACCATCCGGTCCCAGGAATACGTTTCCGCGGTCCGGCGGGCTTGCCTACCCAGGACCGCTCGTTGTTCCGGATGCGCGGCCAATTCCTCCATCGCCCGGGCCACCTCTCCATCGCCCACCAGGGCGGGCAACAGCACCCCCTCCCGGCCGGAGGTCACGAGCTCCGCGGCACCGGCATTGCGCGTCAGCACGATGGGCAGGCCGCAGGCCATGGCTTCCAGCACGGTCAGGCCAAAGGACTCGTATTCGGGCAGGGAAATGTACACGTCGCCGGCTGCGTACGCTTCCAGGATCTTTGATCCCACGCGCAGAAAATGCACCCGGCCCGCCACGCCGCGTTGCCGGGCCAATTGTTTCAGCCGGCCGGTATTCGCGTTGCTGGAGGCGATAAGCAACTGACCGGTGGCCCGGTTGGTCAGAGAGAGAGCGCGGATCAGGCGCTCGGCCCCTTTCAGGCGCGGCGAATTGGCGACCAACAGGAAAACCACGTGCTGTTCGGAGAATCCCAGGCGCGCGCGGGCGAATGGGCGCAGCGTGGAAACCGCCTCGGGCGAGAAGACCCGGCTGTCCACGCCGGGGTAGATGACTCGCACGGGAATCCGGCGCGTACAGGGGTAGGCGGCGCGGATCTGCCGCCGCACCCGCCGGGAGACTGCGATGATGCGCCGCGCGCTGGAAAACGCGCTGCGCTCCATCTGGACCACGGCCCGGTGCGCGGGGCTGAACCATTTTCGCAGCTGATTTACCAGGGTGGGCTGCAGTTTGAGGGACGCGCGCATGCCGGCCAAATGACAGGAATGCGCGGTGACCACGTGGCCCCAGCGGCCGTCCGAGCCCTGGGTGTGCACCAGGTCATAGCCGTGTTTCTGTGCTTCAAAGCCGGCTTTGCTGCTGAAGGCGACGATGGAATGCCAGAGCGGCTTGACCGGGACATTTACCGGCACCACCCGGGCCCCGCACTCAGCCGCTTCGCGGGGATCGGTCAGCAGATGCACGTCATGCTGTTTTGCCAGGCGCCGGGCCAGTTCAAAAGCGTATAACTGGATGCCCGCGCCCGGCCGGCAGCCGCGTGTAATAAGCGCGATCTTCATGCGCCCTTCGCGGCCAGCATGCGCTGGTAAAGTTCAAAGGTCTGTTGGGCGATTTGTTCCGTGGTGAAATTCGCCAAAACCCGCTGCCGGCCCTGTTTACCCAATTTCACGGCCAAGGCCGGGTCCGCTGGCAGCCGCGAGAGTTGTTCGGCCAGGCGATTGGCCTGGGTTTCGGGAAAAACCAATCCGGCCTCGCCGATGACGTGAGGGATCTCGCCGGAATCCGACCCGACTACCGGGATTTCACAGGCCATGGCCTCAATCAAAATGCGCCCGAATTGTTCCTTCCATTGCGGCCGCGTTTCCGAAGGCAGGACCAGCGCGTCCAACCGTCCCAGGGCCGCGGGAACCTGGTCATTGCCCATGACTGGCGAAAATTTCACCTGCCCGGCGAGCTGCAAGGCTTCCACCTCGTCCGCCAACCGAGGGCCATGGGGCCCACTGCCAATAATGATCAGACGCCAGGGGAATTCCAGGATTTTCACGGCCCGCAGCAGTGTAACAATCCCCTTCTCTTCCAGCAGCCTTCCGAAATATCCAATGGTGAAAATACCCCGCTCTTTGTCCGCGGCTGGTTGGGGCCGAAATATCTCCGGGTCCACTCCGTACTGCGGAATGACCAGGCAGGCGCCGCGATACCCGCGTTGGGACAGCACTTCCCGCGCTTCCTGGTTGCCGGCTATGGCCCAGGCCGCCCGGCGCAAGACCCAATGATCAATCCAATTGAGCGGCAGTTTGTATTTTCGCATGATGTTTTCCCAGGTAAAAAAGACCAGGGCGGCCCGCGCCCGGCGCGCGGCGCGCATGGCCTGCGCACAGACCAGGGCGTACGGTTCTTCCTCCACCTGGATAATATCCGGTTTCAGTTTCCGGACCAGGGCCCCCAGGCCGCGCAGATAAAATCCTCCTACCCGCCCGATGGCGCCGGCCGGCAAGCTATGCAGCGTGATTCCGGCTTCCGGGCCGGGCGGAGGCGCCGCCACCCAGCGACCGCCCTCAGGCCATCCCGGCGGCAACACCAGGTGCAGATCGCATCCGCGCCGGGCCAAGGCGTGAAATTTTTGCCGGTAGAGCGCGACCACCGCGCTGTGTGAGATGACCACGACCTTCATATCAGACGCCTTTCCTGGAACTGGTTTCCCGCGCCAGCGGAGAAACACCTCAAATTTTATAGGACACAGCTAAGAAATCAAATAACTATCTCGAGTGTAAGGGCATATTGTCCCGACCGGATTTTATTAAATTCATTCTGTAGGGAACGGTCACGACCGTTCCCTACTTCTAAGGATTGCAATACGCCCCTACATTCATGAATAAGAAGATAAAAAACCCCATCGCGCTATTCATTGCGCTGCTGATACACACATCGAGTTAACCTGATAATCCGGTCCCAGGAAAAATAGTCAGCAGCCTGAGCAGCGCCTTTCCTGAGCTTCTCCACCAAGTCCGGATGATCGAGCAGGTGTTTGATCCCATCAGCCAGGGCTTTAGGATCGCGCGGAATGACCCCCCAAAACTGGCGGCCGTGTTTCACTTCCTCCAGCAAGTGCAGGGGATCGGTGGTCACCACGGCCAGACCGTGCGCCAGCACGGCGACGAACGTGCTGTGATTCAAACGGGCTCCGTCCGTGTAGGGCTGGACCGCCAGACAACAGGCCTGCATCTTTCGGGACACCTGGTCCGTGGGCAGATACCCGGTAAACTGTATATGCGAAGATAGGCCGGAGGCTTGAATCAGGTCAGAGACCCTCCGATGGTAGGCATACCTCGCTGGTTGCAAATCGCTGACAGCCAGCAAACCCACGGACCGTCCTTCGTCCCGGAGCTGCCGGAGCGCCGGGACCAAGACCTCCCACCCCTTGTTGGGCATCACGCTGCCGAAATGCAGCAGCCAGGTTTTGTTTTCCTTGGGCAGCAGGCTCTCGGCACTCTCGTTTCCGGCAGCTTCCTCCCGGCTGCCCACAGTACTGCCCAGGGGTATGACTTGGAGTTTTCCTTGGCAGCCCGGAAAATCAGCGGCCAACACCTCCTGGTCCCTGCGATTGGTGCAAATAATCCGGTGTGCCCAGCGCAGCGTGAGCCAGAGCCGCCACCTCCCTTTCCAGGTCAAGGAAGCGTATTCATGCAGCGTCAATACGCGCTTGGCAGGCAGGCGCTGCAGCCGCAGGGCCGGGAACAACAGGTTCGGCGCCAGGCCCCGCTCGAAACCCAGGCTGGGGTATTGGAGATGAATGATGTCCGGATTCATTCGCCGTATTCGTTTTATTAGCGCGGGCAGGCGGGTACAGCTCCAGTCAGGCAAGTCCGGGATCACGGTTACGCGGCCCGGGGAGGACGCGGGCACGGACCGTGTGGTCAGCACTGTGACCGATTCGTCCGCCTGGGCCAAGCCTTCGGCCAAGCGCTCCGTCTGGTCGCCCACCCCGCATTGCACAGGCGGATAAGAACCCGAAACCAAACAAACCTTCATGGGGCCTACTTTCTTAAAAAACAGATCACGAAGAGCACGAAGAAAGGAAAAAGAAGATCACAAAAAGCACGAAGAAACGAAAAAGAGGAGCACGAAGAGCACGA
>JAUXBQ010000077.1 GCA_030619365.1 candidate division FCPU426 bacterium
AGGATATTCGTATGATAAACTGCGGCTGGACATATCCCATTATGGGATATGTATATATTTGGTTCGTTTATAAAAAGGGAATCGGAAAATTGGATAATAGTCATTCTATGCCCAAAATCCTCATTGTCTACGACCATCCCAGGTTCCTGAAAACCCTCTCCTTTGCCTTGGAAGAGGACCATGAAATCCTGACTGCCGAGAGCGGGAGAGAGGCGTTGGACAAAATAGCAAGAGACAGGCTGGATTTGGTGATGCTGGATTATTTCATGCCCGACCTGGACGGCCTGGAAGTGCTAGGGCGGATGCGGGCCTGGCCGAACCCTCCCCGGGTGATCCTGATGTCCGCGCGGCTGGACCAGGAAATCAGCCAACAGGCCAGGGAACTGGGGGCTGTGGATTGCATTGAGAAGCCCTTTGATTTGCCGGATTTACGGTGGAAGATAGAGCGTGCGCTGAAAAAATGATAAAGCAATTGAACCGGGACGTAGTTCAAATGTCAAAATGACGTAGTCTTTTTGGAGATTGCTTCGGCTGAATTCGCCTCGCAAAGACACAAAAAATATTGAATGAAAAAGTGAAAATTACTGTCTAAGATTTAAACAAGGGCGGCCGGCTGGTCGCCCCTGCTATAATTAATCCGGCAAAAGGATTTTAAGTTCTTTTTGCAGGGCGGGCAATTTATTTTGAATGATATCCCAGATAATCGCAGCGTCGATTCCAAAATATTCATGAATAAGCATATCCCGTAATCCGGATATTTTTTTCCATTCAATGGAAGCATGCTGAATCCGGATATTTTCCGGAATGTTTTTAACCGCTTCTCCAATGATTTCCAAATTACGGACCACGGCATCGAGCGTTTTATTATCCAGCTTAAGCTCTGCCAAAGAGAGGTTTGCAGTGTAGGCTTGAATTTTGGATATGGATTCCTGGATATCTTCGGGAAAGACCTTATAATCCCGGGACATAAACAGCCTCGCTTAATATTGCGTGCTTTATTCTGGATTTAAGCGCGTCGGATAGAACCAAATCCACTTTATGCTGGAACAATTTTTCCAGAAACGCCTTGGTGTCCATATAAGCATCAAAGGATTTGTTCTCAAAGTCAACGAGAACATCAATGTCGCTGTCTTCCCTTGCTTCGTCCCGCGCCAAAGAGCCAAAAAGACCCAGCCGCGTGACTCCATACCTTTGGAGTATGGCTTTATTTTTTGTCAGATCGTTTATAACCTGGTCGCGTTTTAGCAGCATGCTTAACTCCTTGGCGCCAATATTTCACATTAAATTTACCAATATTAACTGAAAAATTCCACGTTTTTCTCCTGTGTTTGTGACCCGTGACGTTAATGCTTTTATGCTTTAAGGAATGTTTGGTATTTGTTGGTGTTTTATAGGAGATTGCTTCAGCAAAAAACGCCCAGGCATCCCCGGCATACGCCGGGCAAGCGCGGGGCAGGCTTCGCAATGACATAAAGTGGTGAATGGTTTCTGCTATCTGGAAATAATTTTATCGAATCTTTGCGCGAACTTTACGAAAGAAATACCGATGGCTTTGCAGATCTGATGGATTTCCACCAAGTCCAGCCTTCTTTCGCCCGTCTCATACTTGCTCACGAATGATTGCGGTTTTTCCAGCCGCTTAGACAATTCAACCTGCCGCAAACCTGCTTCTTTCCGGATATCGGCCAAGAGTTTTTGAAGCTTCAACTGCTCTTTGCTTCTCAGGCTCTTTTTCATTATCCGCCTTTTCGTTTTAAATAAAATATACCAAAATAGGATATTCGTATGATAAACTGCGGCTAGGTATATCCCATTACGGGATATTGAAAATTATGGTTTCTTTATCAAAAGGGAATTGGAAAATTGGACAAAAGTAATTCTATGCCCAAAATCCTCCTCATCGACGACCACCCGCGATTTCTCAAAACCCTCTCCCTTGCCCTGGAAGATGACCATAAAATCCTATGCGCAGAGGGAGGGGGAGAGGCACTGGCTAAAATATCAAGAGACAGGCTGGACTTGGTGTTGCTGGACTATTTCATGCCCGATCTGGACGGGCTGGAGGTGCTGGGGCGGATGCGGGTCTGGACGGACCGGCCCAGGGTGATTCTCATGTCCGCGCGGATGAATGATGAAATATGCCGCCAGGCCATGGAACTGGGGGCTGTGGATTGCATTGAGAAGCCCTTTGATTTGCCGGATTTACGGTGGAAGATAGAGCGTGCGCTGAAAAAATGATAAAGACTGCATGGAAATTTACCATTCCCGGTCTAAAAATAGACAGTTAAAAGCCTTTTAAAGCTACAGACATCAGAACTTCCGGGAACAATATACTTAATTATTCTTACCTATACTGTAGGAAGAAGGAAGTAATATGTGCCCGGAATTGTTAAGGGGTATAAGCATGAAACTTAAAAATGTCAAAAAAGGCGGTTCGACAAAGACAATTGCAAAAAGACAGACAGTATATGATCGCATACGCGCCATCATTGAAAACGCCAGAGGCAATGTCGCGCGCGCGGTCAATACGGAAATGGTCATGGCCTATTGGCAGATCGGGAAGGAAATTGTCAAAGAAGAACAGAGAGGCCAAAAACGCGCCGGTTATGGAGAGGCTATTTTACGCAGACTTTCCGGAAAATTAACAACCGACTTTGGCAAAGGATTTGATGAGTCGAATTTACGCAATATTCGGACGTTTTATCTTACTTATCCAAAACGTGACGCAATGCGTCACGAATTAAGCTGGACGCATTATCGGATATTGATGCGTATCGACAAGGCGGAAGCCAGATCTTTTTACGCGGCGGAATGCGTCGCAAATAATTGGTCAGCGCGGGAGCTGGAGCGTCAGAAAGGTTCGCTGCTTTTTGAACGCCTTGCTTTAAGCAAAGACAAAAAAGGCCTTATGCAGTTAGCCCAAAAGGGTCAGGAATTGCAAACCTATGAAGACATGATTAAAGATCCATATATTCTCGAATTTACGGGACTATCGCCGCATTCCAAACTTTACGAGAGTAAATTAGAACAGGCGCTTATAGATAATTTGTCAAAATTCCTGTTGGAGCTTGGCAAGGGTTTTACCTTTGTCGCCCGGCAAAAACGCATTTCCTTGGATGGGGACCATTTTTATATTGATCTGGTGTTTTATAACACCATTTTGAAATGCTTTGTTCTTGTCGATTTAAAGATCGGAAAACTATTACATCAGGATATCGGACAAATGCAGATGTACGTGAACTATTATGACCGCTCGGCTAAACAATCGGACGATAACCCGACCGTCGGACTCATTCTTTGTGAGGATAAAAAAGAAGCGGTTGTTCGGTACACGCTTTCGAAAGACAACAAACAGATATTCGCTTCGAGATATAAACTGTATTTGCCGACCGAGGCGGAGTTGATCAAGGAATTGAAAAGAGAGCGGTGTCTGGTGGAATCAGAGATCAAGAAATTGCCGAAACCCGCCAAAAGATCCGGGAAGGAAAAGAAACCATGACAAAATAATGACCCGAGACGTTCATGCATTTATGCTCTAAGGCGACCGGCCCCGACCGGAAGGAATATCGAACGGGACTTCCTCTGGTCGCCGGTCGCCCTTACTGCTTGTGAATAGGGCGAAACGGCGGAAAGATTTCCAGTTTCCTGCGTAGCAAGCGGGGCGCTTCCGGAACATCCGCTAAAGACAGATTTAATATACAATAGTAAATATGTCTGAAAAAACTGGGTTGCGTGGGCCGATTTTTCCTGTTACCATTGGTATTGAATGTGAGCTTTTCCGCTTTTTCGGCCGGAACCGGCCCAAGCGGGGATATTTTGGCTTTGATCCGGGGTTTCTATGGACACCTTAGAATATAAAGATTTATTCATAAGCGAATCACTGGAACACCTTGACCGTTTGAACCAAGCCCTCCTGACGCTGGAAAAAGATCCGACAGACCAGCACTCTCTCAATGACATTTTCCGAACCTCCCATACCATCAAGGGCATGGCCGCTACCATGGGGTTCGATCAGATTACCGAACTGACCCATCAGATGGAAAACGTGCTGGATCAACTGCGGAGTAGCCATGACCCGATTACTCCGCAAATCGTCGACCTCCTGTTTGAATGCCTGGACACGCTCAGCCTGCTGATCGAGGAGATATCCACCTCGGAGCCGAAAAACATCGACGTGAATCCCCTGCTGGACAAACTGAAGCTGCTGGTCAGCGGCCAGGCGCTGTCGGAAAAAGCCCCGGCCCCGGTCCCCGCCACCCCGGCCCTGGCAGCCCCGGCCCGGGCGGAAGCCGACCACCCGACCAAGTCTTTTTTCGCTTCAGGCGCCAGGGCGGACAAGGGAGACCTGAACATTGAGCACCTGGATGACTTGGTCAAGCGGGCCGCGGCCGAGGGCTACCTGACCTATGGTCTCCGGGTGCGCCTGGAGGAAACCTGCAGCTTCAAGGGCGTCCGGGCCTTCATGGTGTACAAGGCCATGATCGATCAGGGCGAAGTCATCGCCAGCCTGCCGGACCCCCAGTCCCTGCAAGAGGGGAATTTCGACCGCGAATTCCTGCTGCTGGCCCTCTCGCAACGCAAGCAGGAGCTCTTGGAGCGCAGCATTAAAAGTATCGCCGAGATTGAGTTCTTCGAGCTGGAAATGCTCTCGGCCGACAAAGTGGAGAGTTTTTTCGGCGAATCCAAATTGGACGTCCAACTGTTGGTCGGCCCGCAGGCCCAGGCGGAAGAGCGGCAGACCCGGGGCACGATCGGCCGGGCCATTCAGAGCATCCGGGTCAGCATCGAGCGTCTGGATAATTTACAGAATCTGGTGGGGGAGCTGGTCATCAGTAAAATCCGGCTGACCCAGATCTCCAAGCAATACGGCCACAAGGAGCTCAAGGAAGCCTTGATTCAGTTTGACCGCATCACCAACGACCTGCAGGATGAAGTGACCGAAGTGCGCATGGTACCCATGGAGCACATTTTCAACCGCTTTCCGCGCATGGTGCGCGATTTGGCCAAGGAAAGCGGGAAGGAAATCGAGCTCCTGATGGAAGGCAAGGACATCGAGCTGGACCGCACGGTATTGGACGAAATCAACGATCCGCTCGTCCACCTGCTCCGCAACGCGGTGGATCACGGCATCGAATCTCCCGAGGAACGCGTCCGGCAGGAAAAGCCCCGGCAGGGTAAAATCCACTTAACCGCCGTGCGGGAAAAAAACCACGTGATTATCCAGGTTCGGGACAACGGCATTGGCATTGATCCGGTCGTGATTCGCCGGGTGGCCGTGGAACGGGGCGTCATGAGCGCCGAGGAGAGCGAACGCCTGACGGACCAGGAAGTCCTCAATCTCATCAGCCTGCCGGGATTCACTACGGCCAAGACCGTAACCGAGGTGAGTGGCCGCGGCGTGGGCGTGGACGCGGTCCGGACCAAGATCGAATCATTCGGCGGCAGTCTTCGCATCGAAAGCGAGGCCGGGCAGGGCACCACGTTCACCCTGCGCATGCCCATGACCCTGGCGATCATTCAGGCTCTGCTGTTCCGCGTCGGCGTGGAAACCTACTCCCTGCCCGTCATCAATACCGTTGAAACCATTGACTTCGACGAGACCGCGGTAAAATTCGTTCAACAAGGGGAAGTGGTCATCTACCGGGACAGCGTGCTTCCGCTGCTGCGTCTGTCCCGGATGCTGCAGGTCCCGGGCGAGGAATCCACGAGTGTAAACCGCGCCGTGATGGTCACCGAGGTGGGCGACATGCGGGTCGGTCTCCTGGTGGACGAAGTGCTGGGGCAGCAGGAAATCGCGATTAAATCGCTGGGGCCGCTTTTAAAGGGAGTGAAGGGTTTTTCCGGTGTGACGATTTTAGGGGACGGACGCATTTCCCTGGTGCTGGACGTGCCCAGCCTGGTCAGTTAAATAAAATAAAACAGAAAAAAAACGCGAAACCTCGGTCCAATATCACAGTCAATAAACTAAAGGGGGGCGCCGAGTGACGGATATTCGGTCTTTAGATGACATGCAGCTGGACGCGGTGAAAGAGGTCGGCAACATTGGCGCCGGCCACGCGGCCACGGCTCTCTCGCAGTTGATCGATAAAAAAATCATGATTGCGGTGCCCAAGGTGCTGTGCCTGCCCCTGATGCGCGTGGTGGACCTGGTGGGCGGACCCCAGTCCCTGGTCGCGGGCGTTACCATGCACGTCCTGGGCGACATCTCCGCCAAGATCGTGCTCATTTTGCCCCGCCAGAGCGCCCTGCAATTGGCCAGCTTGCTGATCAAGCAGGAGTCCGAGGAACGGCGAACCCTCAGTATGCTCGAGCATTCGGCCATCAAGGAGGCGGGGAACATCCTGGCCGGCGCCTACCTCAACGCGCTGACCGAATTTTTAGGCCTGCTGCTCCTGCAATCCGTTCCTCAGTTGGTGTTCGACATGGCCGAGGCCGTGGTCAACGAATTGGCCAAGGGCTTTCCCGCCAGCACCGAGGTGATTTGTATTGAGACCGAGTTCATGGAATCCCAGCGGGTCATCCACGGTTATTTTTTCCTCATGCCGGATAAAGTCTCGCTGGATATCATCCTGCGCGCCACCCAGGTGCCTAAGTGAGCAAGCCGGCCCAACCGCTGTTTATACTGGATATCGGCACCCGTAAAGTCGCCGGTGTGGTGGTCAAGCCCAAGGGGCAGGGGCTGAAAGTACTGGCCGCCCGCGTCCTGGAGCACCCGGACCGGGCCATGCGTGACGGGCAGGTCCATCGCGTGGAGGCTGTGGCCGAGGTGGTGAAACAGGTGAAGTCCGCGCTGGAAGCGGACATGGGGCACCCCTTGCCCGAGGCAGCCGTGGCCGCGGCCGGGCGCGCCCTGCTGACCCAATCCGCCGCGGCCCACCGCCGGTATCCCTGTCCCACCGAAGTGACCCGCGAGGACCTGCTGGCCCTGGAATTGGCCGCGGCCCGAGCGGCCCAGTCTGCGCTGCAGCCCCCGGGCGGAAAGCGCCAGCTTTTGCATTGCGTCGGGTTTTCCGTGGTGAAGTTCCAGCTGGATCAGGAAAGCCTGGATGATCTGGCGGGTCACCGCGGACGGGAAATCTCGGTGGAAGTCCTGGCCACTTTTCTGCCGCGCCAGGTAGTTGATTCGCTCATGGCTGTGCTGCGCCGCGCCAAGCTGGCGGCTACCAGTCTCACGCTGGAGCCGATCGCGGCCCTGGAAGCCACCCTGCCGCCTGACCTGCGCCGCATGAATATCGCCCTGGTGGACGTGGGCGCCGGGACGTCGGATATCGCGCTGACCCGCGAAGGCTCGGTGTTCGGCTACGCCATGGTCACCCAGGCCGGCGACGAAATTACCGAGCGGCTTTGCGAGCACTACTTGCTGGAATTCAACGAGGCGGAGCGGATCAAGCGTTTGTTGGACACAGCCGGTGAAGCGCCGCTGGCCTTTACCTCCATTTTGGGAAAAATAATCCAGAAACCGGCCGCGGAAATTATCGAGCACTTGTCGCCGGATGTATCTCGTCTGGCCCGGGCGATTGCCGAGGCGATTAGTAAATTGAACGGCCAGGCGCCTCGGGCCGTGGTCATGGTTGGCGGCGGCAGCGCCACGCCCGGCCTGGGCGAGGCCGTGGCCGAAATCCTGGGTATGGATCCCCACCGCGTTGGCACGCGCGGCCCGGACTCGATTAAAGGCTTGGAAAATCCCACCCAGGTTCTGCACGGTATCGAAGGGGTGACGCCCCTGGGCATCGGGATGCTGGCTGTGCAGGGCCGCGGGTTGAAATTCATATCCGCCCAGGTCAATGGACAGTCTGTGCAACTGCTGGCCCTGACCGAGGAGCCAACGGTTTTCGACGCCCTGTTATCCGCCGGCCGGGAGGTCAGGCACCTCTACCCGCGTCCCGGCCAAGCCGTGACGTACACGCTGAACGGCCGGCTGATCACCCGGCCCGGAACCTTGGGCCAGCCGGCTCATTTACAGGTGAACGACGCGGATGCCACCCTGGATACCGTGGTGGAGGAAAACGCGCGGATTGCATTTCAGGAGGCCCGGGACGGAGAAGACGCGGTGTTAACGCCGGCCGATGTCGCCAAACCCAAAGGACCACATTGGTGCACCATAAACGGACAGAACCGCGAGCTGAACTTGCAGCTGCTTTATCACGGTCAGCCCCTGGACCCTGAACAGCCGATCCCGGACCGGGCTGAGTTGACATGGGTGTCCAGCATAAGCCTGCTGGACCTGATCCCGGAACTGGAGCAAGCGCCTGAGCGGGTGCTGCGGTATCGCGTGAGTGTGGACGGCCGCCAACGCGAGGTTGTGCAACAGCAGGGAATAGAACTCAAGGTCAATGGGCGTTCCGCGGACCACCGGGATCACCCGCGTCCCAATGACCGCGTGGAATGGACCCGTTCCGAGTCCGGGGGCCTGCGCCTGAGCGAAGTCGTGGGCGACCTTCCGGCCACCAGCCGGATTACGGTTCAGGTCAACGGACAGACCAAGGCACTCGATACCGGCGGTTGCCGGCTGTTTGTGAACGGACAGCCCGCGTCACAGGAAGAAGTGGTGCCCGACCAGGCCGAAATTGTCGTGGAAACCCTGGCTTCCGCTCCGCCCATCATGTCCCAGGCCCTGGTGGACCTGGACCTCAAACCGCCCAAAAACGCCGGGCCCCTGATCATCCTGGTGGACGGACAGAAAGCGGCCTTCACCACCCCGCTGCGAAACGGCTCCCAGATCGAAATCACATTTGGGTGAACCCACATGAAGAAAAACGCCCGGGCTTGGGTGGCCTTGAATCTGATTCCCGGCGTGGGGCCGGTGGCGGCTCACCGCCTGGCTGCGGCTTGCGGATCGGCCGCGGCCGTGTTTCGCGCCAGTCGCCGGGATCTCGAATCCGTGCGGGGGATACGGGTGGAAGCGCTGGCCGCCCTCTTCCGGCAGGACTGGCTGGCGCTGGCAGAGCACGAACAGGCGCGCAGCCTAACGCTCGGCTGCCAATTGCTGACCTGGGAAGACGACGGGTATCCGGAAAATCTCCGGCGCATCTCCTTTCCGCCGCCTGTGCTCTACCTCCGCGGAACGCTTCGGGACCGGGATCAAGCGGCCCTGGCCGTGGTAGGCAGCCGGCGCCCAAGCGTGTACGGCCTGGCCGCTACCCGCAAACTGGTGCGGGAGTTGGTTCAATCCGGCCTGACCATTGTCTCCGGCCTGGCGCGCGGCATTGACGCCGAGGCGCACGATACCGCAATCCAGGCCCGTGGTCGCACGCTGGCCGTGGTCGCGAATGGGCTGGATCAGCTATACCCGGCCGAGCACCACGGCCTGCAGGAACGCATTCTGAAGCGGGGTGCGGTCCTTTCCGAGTTTCCCCTGGGCACCCAGGCCCTGGCCGGGAATTTTCCCAGGCGAAACCGGATCATCAGCGGCTTGGCGCAGGGCGTATTCGTGGTAGAGGCCGGAGCCAGGTCCGGCGCGCTCATCACGGCCCGCTGGGCCGGGGAACAGGGAAGAGAAGTGTTCGCCCTGCCCGGACCCTACCTCGCCAGTCTTTCCTTGGGCACGCACGCGCTGATTCAGGACGGCGCCAAGCTGGTGACCCAGGCGCAGGATATATTGGACGAGTTGCCAACACGTCTCCCAGCAACAAAATCCGAATCCGGCCCGGACCTGGACGATAAGGCGCAAGCCATCCGGCAGGTCTTGGAAGCCGGGGAACAGCACATCGACGAACTGGCCGCGAAATGCGCAGAGCCGGTTGAACGCTTATTGGCCGCATTGCTGCATTTGGAAGTGCAGGGCTTGATTCGCAGTGTGCCCGGACAGCGTTACCACTGGACCGGACCCTGACGCGTCCCAGCCGAAGCTTGTCAGAAAGGAATTGAGATGCGGCTGAAACGATTTTGGCCGGGAGTTTTGCTCCTGGTTTTCCTGGCCAACACCCTGACCAGCGCGCGAGCGGAATGGAACGCGGGCGCAGGCATGGAATATTTCACGTTTAAAACTCTGGTTGATGATCAGGACGGCCGCTATTTTCATACGGTTCTGCAAAGTACCCTGGCCGTGGCAAAGTTTGGCTATTCTAGCAACGCGTGGGAAATTATGTGTACTGGCGGATTGACCAACTGGAATGTTGATGGTGAATGGCAGGGAACCATACAACCCAGACTTAGCACGGAGCCCTTTGGTTGGTCCTGGCAGCAACAATACGCATTCAAGGGGAGATATACGTTCTGGGATTCCCTGGGCCTGGGACTGCGGTATACCAATCATGAAGTGATGCATTATGATGGGCTTACGGAATTCAAGTATCTACATTACCGGCTGCGCTGGCTGGACCTAATGTTGAGTTATCAACCGTTGCAGACCGGCGATCTGGCGATAGAACTCTCCCTCGCCTATGCGCCCTTGGCTGAGCTTGAATTTTTCAACAGTCTCCCCAGATATGCGGATAACAGTATTCTGTTTACCTTCGACGGTCATGGCCCGGGAACACGCTTGCAGGGCCAAGTTGAGTTTAAGTACCGTGATTCCGCAGGTTGGGGTCTTGACGTGGCGTACACCTGGTCACGCGCACACTTTACCGACGTGGGCGAGTTGTCCCGGGTCATGCTGACCTCCGGCCGCTTGACCGGCTATTTTATTTTTCATTTCTAACCAACAGGTTGGTTATTTTTGTAACAAAATTGGAAATATTTTAAGATAGCTGAACGAAATAATTCGCTTTATTTACAATCATAATCATCCAACCGTGTTGTCCCTGTTAAAACCCTTTAAATCTAGGCCTTTTTCGTCTTGGTTGACTTTGCCCAAAGCGTGTGATTAAATTATTACTCAATATATATATAATAGGTAGGTTAAATGCATAAGAATCTCGTTATCGTCGAATCACCAGCCAAGGCGAAAACCATCAACAAGTTCCTGGGCAAGAAATATAAAGTCGTGGCCTCCATGG
>JAUXBQ010000047.1 GCA_030619365.1 candidate division FCPU426 bacterium
CATAACGCTCATGTTGATTCAGGAAAAAGACATACCTTTCAAGGATAACCGCCAGACAATAGTGGTAAGGATCATAACGCCATTTCGAATAAGTTTCTTTATGTTTCTTTTTATCGATACAGACAGAAATGACCTGATATTCCCACCTCTTGAATAATTCCAGCAATTCGTGATCAAATGCGCTTCGAATATCGTTTTCTTTTAGTCGCTCGAAAGGCGGTTTTGCGTTTAGAATTTCTTTCCGGTGCATAATAATAGGATCATCCGGATGGGAGCTAAAGTATTTCACCTTTAAAACTTCCATTTGAAGATAAACAACGTTTTCCACCTGTGCCAATTCTATAATAACTCCCGTTAAACTCAGATAGCGATGATTCGGATTCTCCGAGCTTTCCAAGTCAGGATTGCCGACTTCATCGATATATATTCTATATTTCAAAGCCAAACCCCTTAAAATTCTTAAAGATTTTTTCAATTGAAAAAGTTTTAGCGACCTATTGGATCAGAAGACAGAAAATCGATAATAGATACTTAACTCAGCGACGGCACGAGGCCGGAAAAATGATCAAATCTGGATATTGAACCCTGTTTTATAGTTTTTTCAATTCAGCCAGCAACGCCGGGACGGCTTTTGCCGGGGACACCCGGCGCAACGGTTTGCCCTGGGCGAAAAGCATGAAGGAACCGTCCGGCGCTCCGGCCAGACCAACGTCCGCGTGCCGGGCCTCACCCGGACCGTTCACCACGCAGCCCATGATGGCCACGGTAAGCGGCCGCGTTTCCCGGTCCAGGGCTTTTTCCACTTGTTGGAGTATTTTGGCCAGGTCCGAGGCCGTGCGGCCGCAGGTGGGACAGGAAATGATATCCGGCCCGCGCCGCCTTACACCGGTAGCCGCCAGGATCAGGTTGGCCGCGCGTATTTCACGCACCGGGTCTGAGGTCAGGGACACGCGCAGGGTGTCGCCGATCCCTTCCAGCAGCAGGGGGCTTAGTCCCGCGGCGGTTTTGATGCTGCCCGCCAGTTCGCTGCCAGCCTCGGTGAGGCCCAGGTGCAGCGGCCAGTGGCATTTTTCCGAGAGCAGGCGGTAAGCGGCCAGTGAGGCGTGCACTTCCGAGGCTTTAACCGAGAGCACGATCTGCTTTAATCCCGCGCTTTCCAGGGCCCGGGCGTACTGTAGTGCGGTACGCGCCATGAGCCGGCCCAGGGCCTCCGGCGTTTTGGCCGTGCGGCGCAATTTTTCCGGAAGCGACCCCGCATTCACGCCGATGCGGACCGCTACCTTGGCTTTGGCCGCGGCCCGGGCCACCAACCGGGAGCGGTCCAGGCCCAGGTTGCCCGGATTAATCCGGACCTTGGCCACGCCCGCTTGGATCGCGCCCAGGGCCAGGGTATGATCAAAATGAATGTCCGCGATAACGGGCAAGGGGGAGGACTTAACGATTTTCGGCAGCACGGCCACGGCCCGCGCATTCGGAACCGCAACGCGGACCAGTTCGCATCCCGCGTCCGCCAGGCGCCGGATTTGAGCCAGTGTCCGGCCCGCAGCCTGGGTGGGAGTGTTGGTCATGGACTGCACCAGGACCGGATGGCCGTGCCCCAAAACACGCTCGCCGACGCGGACCACGCGGGTGGTCAGTCGAGGGGCACGGCTCAAGGCGATCCCCCCAGCGCGGGGGCGACGATTTTGTAAATATCGTTATAGGTGGCGAACACCATGATCGCCACCAGCAGCACGAACCCGATCTGTTGGGAGACTTCCTGTACCCGCAGGGAGACCGGCTTGCGGATAAGTCCCTCAATCAGTAAAAACACCGTGTTGCCGCCGTCCATGATCGGAATCGGGAGCAGATTGATAATGCCCAGCATGACCGATATCGCCGCCAGGAAAAAGAAAAAATCCTTGGCCCCGGATTTGGCCTCCTGCCCCGCCATGCGCATGATCGTGATCGGTCCACCCAACGAATCCTTGGCCGACACTTTGCCGGTGATCATTTGGCCCAACGCAGTGAGGATCATCTTGCCGATGCCGTAGGTCTGCCGGGCGCCCAGGCCAAACGCCTGGAAAAAGGGGTATTGCCTGGTCTGCATTTTATCCGAAATTACGAAATTGACCCCGATCACGCCTACAGTTCCCTTCCCGGGCAGCTGCTGGGTCATGGGAGTTACCTTTAATTCGATCACCTCGTCTCCGCGCGCCACCTGAAAACGCGTGGGTTGCTTCGCCCGGGGCCAGACCAGTTGCTGGAATTCATATTTGTTATAAATGCGCTCTCCCTCCACGGCCAGCACCTGGTCCTGCGCCTTGAACCCTGAACGTTCCGCCGGCGTGCCCACAAATACGCGATCAATCACATTGGTCCCGGCCGGCGCGATGGTAATGCCCAGGCGATAGCGTCCGGATTCCGGATCCAGTTCCGGGTATACCAACAGGTTCAGCGTCTCGCCGGCGCGCTGCACGGTCAACTGCCCCGCCTGGCCGGGTTGCGCCTGCCCCAGCGCGTTAATCCGGTCGGAAAACTTCTCCCAGTTTTCAACCGGTTCATTCTCTAAGGCCAGGACCACGTCTCCGGTCTGAAGTTCCGCGACTTGGGCAGGAGACCCGGCCGCGATCTCCATGACCTGGGGCTGCGCCAGAGGCACCTGGAAGCCGATCCAGTAGATCAATCCCAGCACGAGCACGGCGGTCACGAAATTCATGCCCGGTCCGGCCAGCAGGACGAGCACACGAGCCCACCAGGGACGGGAAGTAAAATCTCCGGGCTTCACGACCAGCGCTTCACCGGGTTTGGGATTCTCGCCCGCCATTTTCACGAATCCGCCCAGCGGCAGAGCGGAAATGACGTATTCCGTTTCTTTATACTTAAACCCTATTAATTTTTTACCGAATCCGAGCGAAAATTTCAATACCCGGATCCCGGCTGCCTTGGCTACCAGAAAATGGCCCAGTTCATGGACAAAGACAACCACCCCCAGGGCGAGCACCCCGGCTATAATCACGGTTATGGTTTGCATAAAATCTCCTCTTCGGCCGCCTCGCGCGCCCAAGCGTTTGCCCGAAGAATGTCCGCGAGCGTGGCCTTCTTCTGTTTAGGGCTGCGTTTCAGCACTTTAGCAATAATACGGGGAATCCCCGGAAAGTCAAGCCGCCCGTCCAAAAAGGCCTGGACCGCAATTTCATTGGCCGCGTTAAGCACCGCAGTGGCCGTACCGCCCGCGCGCCCGGCCTGGTAAGCCAGGTCCAGGCAGACAAAGCGACGGGTGTCAGGCCGGCGAAACTCAAGCTTGAGCCCGGCCCGGAAATCCAGGGGGCGCACAATGTGCCCGATCCGCTCCGGCTCGGTCAGCGCGGTCTGGATGGGCAGGCGCATGTCCGGATTGGACATCTGCGCCAGAATGGATCCGTCCACGAACTCCACCAGGGAATGGACAATGCTCTGGGGGTGAATGGTGACCTCGATGCGGTCGTAGGGCACGTTGAAAAGGTGATGGGCTTCAATAATTTCCAGTCCCTTGTTCATGAGGGTTGAGGAATCAATCGTGATTTTAGGGCCCATGGACCAGGTCGGATGCCGCAGGGCCTGGGCAGCCGTCACGCGCCGCAGCCGGGCCGACGGATATTTCGCGAACGGACCGCCCGAAGCGGTGAGTACCAGGCGCCGGACCGGGACCCCGGCCTGGCCTTGCAGGCACTGGGCCAGGGCCGCGTGCTCTGAATCCACGGGCAGGAGTTTCACGCGGTGCTGCCGAACCGCGGCCATCACCAGGTCGCCGGCCATGACCAGGGTTTCCTTGTTCGCCAGCGCGACAGCCTTGCCCGCCCGGATCGCATCCAGCGTGGGTAAAAGTCCGGCGCTGCCGACCATGGCCGAAAGCACCAAATCGGCCCGGGACGCCACGGCCACGCGACGGATACCGGCTTCACCGGTCAGCACGCGGGGCGGCTGCTTCCACTTGCGCACTGCGGCCCGCACGCGGCCGGCCGCTTCCGGATTGGCCATTGCCACCTGGCGGGGTTTGAATTTGCGGATTTGCCGGAGCAGCAGGCCGGTGTTGCGATTGGCCGCCAAGGCCTCGACCCGGAACCGTTCGGGGTGGCGCGCCACCACGTCCAGGGTGGAGCGGCCTATGGATCCGGTGGAACCCAGCAGCACCAGGTGTTTTTGCCGGCTCACGGCGTCGTCAGGAACCAGGCCACGAAATACAATACGGGCGCGGCAAACAGGATGTTATCGATTTTATCCAAAATACCGCCGTGACCGGGAATCAGACCCGAGGCGTCCTTGGTGCCGGACCAGCGCTTGACCATGGATTCCACCAGGTCGCCGGCCTGGGCCAACAGCCCCAGCAGGATACCGAGACTGATGAACCCGGGCAGGGAGAAACCCAATTGCCGGGGCACCCAGATGAAATACAGCAGGGCGGCCAAGCCGGCATTGATGATCAGTCCGCCGATCAGGCCTTCCACCGTTTTTTTCGGCGAGATCGAAGGGGCCAGTTTCCGTCGGCCAAAGAAGCGCCCGCTGAACATGGCGGCCGCGTCATAAACCCAGTTGAAGCAGAAGAGCATGAAAACCCAATCCGACCCCTGCGGCAGGCGCCTAAGCAGGAACACGAAACTGCCGATGCCGGCGATTGTCAAGATAGGCAGGACCCCGGCGCTGATGTTCTGTAGATTATTCTCGCTATGTCCGGCCAGGACCTCGCGCCAGGCCAGGAGCAGCAGGGCGGCCAGGCTGACGGTCCATATCCCGGGAAACACGGAGAGCGCGCGCCCTTCCGCCCGGAGCGGGGCCCAGCCCGCGATCAGGCAGATGGCCACCCCGGCCATGATCGACACGGCCCAGTCGACCCGGATGCCCCGGTGCCTGATTAGCAGGCCGATTTCGATCAAGGCGGCGACCAGGCACAAGGTGCCCAGGATGAAAAACGGAATGGGATTGGGCAGGTAGATCATCCAAACGAACACCGGAAGAAAAACCAGCGCGACCAGAATACGGGTTCTAAGCATGGACTGATTTCACTCCCCCGAAGCGGCGTTCGCGCTTCTGATATTCCCGGAGCACCTGCCCCAGTTCGCGTTCGCGGAAATCCGGCCACAGTACCGGGCTGACCACGATCTCGGCGTATGCCAACTGCCAGAGCAGAAAATTCGAGAGCCGGTATTCGCCCGAGGTGCGAACCAGGAGGTCCGGGTCGGGAAGCTCCGCGGTATACAAGAGGCGGGAGAACACTTCCTCGGTCAGGGCCGGACGGGGCCGCAAGTTCACATACGCGCCCACCGCATCCAGGAGCTCGCGCCGCCCGCCGTAGTTGAAAGCCAGATTGAGTTGCAGGCCCCGGTTGCGCCGGGTTTGCGTAATGGCCTGGTCGATGCTGGCCAGCACCCGGGCCGGGATCCGTTCCCGCCCGCCCAGCATGCGGATCCGTACGCCCTGGCAATGCAGTTCGTCGAGTTCCCGGTTCAAAAACTCGATTAGCAGGTTCATGAGAAAACGGATCTCGCGGACCGGCCGCCGCCAGTTCTCGGTGGAAAACGCGTAGAGCGTAAGGTGCGGAATCCCCAGTTCCCCGCAGGTCCGGATCACGCTGCGTACGGAATTCATGCCCTCCCGGTGACCGGCTACCCGGGGGCGTCCGCGCCGCTTGGCCCAGCGCCCGTTGCCGTCCATGATAATGGCAACGTGACGCGGCAGGCGCTGGCGATCAAGGCCCGGCAATATTAGCTTGGTTTTTCGGGACATGACCATCACCTAAAAAAATCCCCCAGCCGGGCCAGGGGATCGGATTGGCGGGATTGCAGGGTGTCGCGACCGTTGGCAAGGAGCCCAACCACGCGCGGTTCAAACTTCCATCAATTCCTGTTCCTTGTTCTTCGTAATCTGGTCGACCTGCTTGATAAAATCATCGGTGGTTTTCTGAATCTTGGTCTCGCCCGTCTTCTCGTCGTCCTCGCTGAGGCTTTTGTCCTTCTTCATCCCCTTCAGGGTTTCCATGGCTTTGCGGCGGTGAGTGCGGATTTCTACGCGCATGTCTTCCGCCATCTTGTAGACCTGCTTCACCATCTCTTTCCGGCGTTCCTCGGTCAGGGGCGGAAAGGAGAGCCGTATGATTTTGCCGTCGTTCATGGGGGTGATGCCGAGATTGGCTTTTAAGAGCGCACGTTCGATTTCCTGCAGGATGCTGGGGTCCCAGGGCTTGATTTCCAGGGTTTTGGCGTCCGGAATTCCGACCGAGGCAATCTGATTGATCGGCATGGGGCTGTTGTAGTACTCCACCCGCACACCATCCAGAATGGCGGCCGAGGCGCGTCCGGTTCGCACGGTCGCGTACTCGCGTTTCAGGGCTTCCAGGGCCCGGTTCATACGTTCCTGGGTTTCGTGATGAATGGTTTGGGGCGTGTTTCCCTGCATCTTACACCTCCCGGAAAAAAGGACTAATGGACCAGGGTTCCGATCTTCTGGCCGAAGACCGCTTTCTTGATATTATCCCTCTTATTAAGATCAAAAACAATGAGCGGCAAGTTGTTTTCCATACACAGGGTGATGGCCGTCGCATCCATGACCTGCAGGCGGCGCTGAATAATGTCCATGTATTTCAGTTTCCGGAAGAATACGGCTTGCTTATGTTTGCGCGGGTCGGCCGAATACACCCCGCCCACGTTGGTGGCTTTCATGATTACGTCCGCCCCGATTTCCACCGCCCTCAAAGCCGCGGCCGTGTCCGTGGAGAAATAGGGGTTGCCGGTTCCGGCCGCAAAAATCACTACCCGCCCTTTTTCCAGGTGGCGGATGGCGCGTCGCCGGATGTAGGGTTCGGCCAGTTTCTGCATCTGGATCGCGGTCTGCACGCGCGTGGGCACGCCCTGTTTTTCCAGGCCGTCCTGCAGGGCCAGGGAATTAATTACCGTGGCCAGCATGCCCATGTAGTCCGCGGCGACCCGCTCCATGCCCTGGTTTTCAGCCCGGGCGCCGCGCAGAATATTTCCTCCGCCCAGCACCAAGGCGACCTGAATGCCTTCCCGGTTCAAGGGCCGGATCTGCTGGGCGATCCAGTGTATTTTCTCGTGGTCGATCCCGAAGGATTCTTTGCCAGCGAGCGCTTCCCCGGAAAGCTTGAGCAGAACCCTTTGGTATTTTTTTTGTTTCTGCCGGGTTGGCACGATGATGTTTACTCCTCCCCCACTTTAAAGCGGGCAAAGCGACGAACCTGAATGTTCTCGCCGAGCTTGGCAATGGCTTCGGCGATCAGTTGTCTTATTTTTTTGTCGGGATCCTTTACGTAGGCCTGTTCCAGGAGGCAGGTCTCCTGGAAATACTTCTCAAGCTTGCCGGTGATAATTTTCTCCATTATGTCCGCCGGTTTTTTCGAGCCCGCCATCTGGGCCTTGTAGATGTCCCGCTCCTTTTGTATCATTTCCTGCGGCACATCCTCCCGTTTCACATACTGCGGGTTGGAGGCAGCCACATGCATGGCCAGGTCGCGTGCCAGGTTTTGGAACTCATCGGTCTTGGCCACGAAATCGGTCTCCACGTTGACCTCGACCAGCACGCCCAGCGTGCCGCCGGCGTGAATGTAAGAGGCCACCAGGCCTTCGCCAGCCACGCGGTCGGCCCGCTTGGAGGCCGATGCCAGTCCGCGTTCGCGAAGATAGGTAACGGCTTTATCCACGTCTCCGCCGGCCTCTTTCAGGGCGGTTTTGCACTCCATCATGCCCACGCCGGTTTTGTTACGCAGTTGTTTTACCGTCTCGGCTGAAATCGTCATACTGTCCTTCCTCCTTATATCAAATCGAGTTCCGGATTAGTCGGGGTGTGTGGTCCGGGTTTCCGGCCCGGGGCCGGGGTTAGGTGCCGGCGCTGACCTGCGTTTCACTGGTATTGGGCGCTGCTGATTCATTCGCCTCGGCGGTCGCGGATTTCGATTCAACTTCGACGCTGACGGCCTGGGCCTGGGGAGCACCGTCGTTATCCGTTTCGGAATCATCCGGTTTGGAATCATCCCCTTCGGCTTCTTCGCCGGCTTTGGCAGCGGCTTCTTTTTCCTGCCGTTCCAGGGCTTGGCGCCGGAGTTCCGCGCCCTCCATGACCGACTCGGCCATCAGGTTGGAAATCAGCCGGACCGCGCGGATGGCGTCGTCATTGCCCGGAATGATGTAATCCATTTCGTCCGGATCGCAGTTGGTGTCCACTATCCCCACGAGAGGAATGCCCAGCTTGCGCCCCTCGGCAATGGCGTTGTGTTCCTTCTTGGTGTCCACCACGAAAATCGCGCCAGGAAGTTCCTCCATGTCCTTGATGCCGCTCAAGGTGCGCTCCATCTTGGCCAGCTCCTTGGAGGCGTTCAGGCGTTCCTTTTTGGGAAGTTTGTCCATCGACCCGTCGGAAATCATTCGTTCCAGGTTTTTCATCCGGGTGATGGTTTTCTTGATGGTCTGAAAATTCGTCAGGGTGCCCCCCAGCCACCGCTGGTTCACGTAAAACATGTTGCAGCGGCTGGCTTCCTCGCGGATGGACTCCTTGGCCTGTTTTTTGGTGCCCACGAAAACTATCTTGCCGCCGTTCGCAACCAGGTCGCGGACAAAGCGCGAGGCTTCCTTCAGCTTTTTGACGGTCTTTTGCAGGTCAATAATGTAAATGCCGTTGCGCTGCCCATAGATATACCGAGCCATCTTGGGGTTCCAGCGCCGGGTTTGGTGGCCGAAATGCACGCCCGCTTCCAACAATTGCTTCATCGAGATGTTAACCATGAAAATCCCCCTAAAATTTAGTTTTTCCTCCGCCGCCTTCCTTCCCGCTGGAGCCCAGGTGCCAAGCCGGCGATCCCGGGCACTGCCAGCGCAATCCGGCAGCGTGTGAATTTGGAACGCAGAATGTTAACACAAAGGGATTTTGACCGCAAGAGAAAAAGGGTTGAATTTATAACCCTTTTGGCCCTGTCCAGATGGGGAAAACTATCACCGCAGAGACGCAGAGGACGCAGAGGAAAAGAATAAATAAGGAAAAAAAATCAGAAAGTATAAAAAAGTGTTTTTATATGTTTTACCCTTACTTCCCTCTGCGTACTCTGCGCCTCTGTGGTGAAAGCTTTTATGCTTTTAAACCCTAAATTGATTTTCTTGGTTTTTCTCTGCGTCTCTGTGGTGAAATCTTTTTAGGGGATTTGACCGGTAGTGGGCAGGCCGAGGGTTTCGTCCAGGCCGCATACCAGATTCATGTTCTGAATGGCCTGGCCCGAGGCGCCCTTGATGAGGTTGTCCAGGGCCCCGATGGCGGTAACGGTCTTGGTCCGTTCGTCCACGAAAACGCTTACCACGCAAAGATTTGTTCCCACAGCCTGGGACAAGTCCGGCAGGCTTTCCTGCTCGGTCCGCACCTGAACAAAAGGTTCTTCGGCATAGGTTTTCTTGAACAACTCCTGCAGATCAGAAGTGGTCGTTTTCTTTTCCAGCCGCCCGTAGGCCAGGGAAAGAATGCCCCGCCTGGCTGGTACCAGTTGGGGGGTGAAGTTAATCGCCACATCCCGGCCGGTGGCCTGGCTCAGGGCCAGTTCCATTTCCGGGGTGTGCTGATGCTGGCCGGCCAGTTTATAGGGAACCACGTTCTCCGAAACCCGGTTGAACTGGGTTTGGGCCTGGACTTTCCGGCCCGCGCCGCTGAGGCCGGACTTGGCGTCCACCACGAGCGTTTTGGTGTCCACTATCCCGGCCTTAACCAGCGGGTACAGCGACAGCACCACGGATGTGACATAGCAGCCCGGATTAGCCACCAAAGCAGCCCCTTTAATGTCATCCCGGAAAAGTTCGGGCAGGCCGTAGACCGCCTTGGCTGCCAACTCCTTGGCTGTGTGCTTGTGCTGGTACCACTTCTCGTATTCCGAGGTGTCTGGAAACCGGAAATCCCCGGACAGGTCAATCACTTTCACGCCGGCTTTGATCAAGCCGGGCGTCAGATGCAGGGATGCGCCGTGCGGCACGGCCAGGAACACCACGTCCACGGTCTTGGGCGTTAGCTCCACGTCCATCCGCTTCTTCAGTATCCACTCACCGGCCGCGCCCAGCCCGGGATAGAGGTCGGAAAGCTTCTGGCCCGCAAAGGTCTCGGAGGTCAGGGCCTGGATATCAGCGTGCGGATGCTCACTTAATAGCCGCACCAGCTCCGCGCCCGTGTACCCGCTCGCGCCCACAATGGCGATTTTGATCATGAGAGTCACCTGGTTCGATTTTATATTTGAATTGGATTATATACCCAGATATTGGGAGAGGCCAGATTTTTTTGAGTTTTTAAAGCATGAATGTCCCCAACATACCCGTCACATGTAATACGCTGGCGCAAAGAGTATCCGGGTTTTATTTCTGGACATCCTCCCCCAATAATCTCGCGTCAGCACCAGGGCGCGTTCCGGCTGGAATGTGTCGATGAAACTGGCCAGGCTTTTCGTGATCTTGGGAGCCGAAAATGGGCTGAACTTGACCTCGACCGGCAGCGCCTGGCCGTTCTGATGCCAGATGAAATCAACCTCGGCCCCGGCCTTCGTGCGCCAAAAATTGATTTTATCGACGGCCACGCGCAAACCGTGCATCTGGATAAAAACCGCGTTTTCGATCATGGCCCCCGCGTCCGGGCGTTTTTCCAGGCGGCCGAAATTTTCCATCACATTATTCCGAAATCCCATATCCCAGAAATATAATTTGGGATTCTTGGAGAGCTCTTTCTGCCGGTTGCGGAAAAATGGCCGCACTTCCCGGCAGATATAGGTTTCCTCCAAAATCCGAAGATGCCTTTTCAGCTGACGGTGGTCAAGGCCCGCGCTCTGCCCCAAATTCTGATACACCACGATATTGCCTATTTGGGTCGCCAAAACCTGGGAAAGCGACATCAGCTCTCGTTCAGTCGCCAATTCCAGCAGCGATTTAATGTCTTTCAGGAGGTAATTATTGTAGATGTCGCCCAGCACTTTCCGCCGTTCGGGGTCATTGGCGGAAAGTACCACGGCTGGATATCCTCCCCAAAGGCAGAATCTTTCGTAGGCGGGAATCAAATCCGCATGGAAAATATCCTGGCGTTCCTGAAACTTGCCGGGCTTTTTCATATTCAGCCAATCCAGCAACCGCGGATGTTGTTCGTGATAAACGCCAGCCAGTCGCTTCTGAGTGGCCGCGAGAAATTCCCCGAAATTAAAGGGCGGCAGGAAAAAAGTCAGAATACGGCCAACCATGTACTTGCCCACCGCGGCTTTGATTTCCAGGGAAGAGGAACCGGTAATGACGATTTTTACTTTGGGAACCGTATCATAGATCAGCTTCAGCTTTTGGCCCCCGGCCGCCGCGTATTGGAATTCGTCGATCAACAAATAAAACGGCCTGCGCTCCGGAGTGCCACGCAGGTAGGAGCGCACCAGGGCAACCGGGTCTTTTTCAAATTGGGCCAGCAGGCGGCGGTCCTCGAAGGTGATGGTCTGAACCTCAGGTCTGGCTGCCGGAGCCGCTTGCAACCAGTGCTGCTTGAGGATTTCCAAAAAAGTGGTTTTTCCCGCCTGGCGGGGCCCGATGACGGCAAGAAATTCCTTTCGTTTTAAAAAGGGTTTGATTTGCGTTAGCAGGTCTCTGGAGACAATCATTTCATCCTCACTATAATTGCATTTTATTCAATTATAGTAATACTAAAATTACAGCTTGTCAAGCTTGAAAATATCGCCTAAAGGTAAAGACCGGGGAGCGCAAACCATTGCGCCCCCGGTCTTGCAACCCTATTCCACAAATCGGTCCGAGAAATCGGTTTTGGGGTAGTTCCAGATTTTAAGGTTGTCGATATATGTACCGCTGAGCTTCCATATCCCAACACCAGAGATTGCATTGCATACAACAAAGGGACCTGTACCTTTGTCGTAACTGCCCCAATCTTCTGAACTGGAAGCAATCTCTACACCATCCAGAAATATCGATATCGTCTTAGCTCCGGCAAAGCTTGCTTGGCGGTCGTATGCCACTGCAAAATGATGTGCCTCTCCTGCAGACCAGCCGACGTTATCTAAATTGATCCGTATTCCCCGAGTTGCTCCCTGCATCACAAAGTGGAAAATCATTCCATGCCACCAATCGTCAAATACAACACTAAAATAGAATTCAGCAGCCAGTTCAGCTTTACTGGGAAGTTCCGTTCCTTCTTCCAGATAGCCTTTGACTTGAGCCCACCTCACACAGTCGCGCACCGTGTTTCTGGCGTAGTTTAGCGTCCGGGCCGTGCTTTTGACGTTTCGGAGCAATCGGTAACACTTCAATATTTCTCGTATTTCTTCCATTTGTGCCTTTCTGCCCTGCATACTGCCTCCTCCTATTGTGGTTATTTCATCATTTGGAGACAGTATCCACGGCTTTCCAGGCCCTGACAAGGGGGGCCAAAGTTCGTGACCAGACTTTCGTCTATTTTCAGGGGGGCAAACTTGTGACCAGAGGGGGGTCATTACAATCTTGCTTTTGGTTGCCTTGGCCTGGAAAGGCGTTCCCACCTTCTTCCGTAAATTCCCGTTTCCAGTTATGTAGTTATGTTTGATTCAGTTTTAAGCGTTCGGCAATCTCCACCACCGGAAAATGATCTTCCAATATCATTTTGATGGCCTGCACTTTAAATTCTTTGTCAAATTTTCTTCTGAATTTCTGCTTTTTAGTCATGGACACACCTCCAAGTAAAATTCTATACTATCTTATCTGCGTGTCCACTTTTTTGGGGGAACTCCAAGCTATCACTTTTTGAGTATTTTTATTTTTAGGCGGTCATATGTTTAAAATAATCAAGATAGTAATTTTCATTTTTATTATAATCATTGCAATAAATAAAAATACTTTAGCTGTTTTACTTCAGTCCTCGCTCCAACATGATGGCAATGTTCGGGAATATATTGTTTATAAGCCTGATTCTCTTGTCAACACTCCTTGCCCATTAATCTTTATGTTTCATGGAGGCGGAGGCACAAATTATCAAGTCATGTCAAAAACAGCCGAAAATCGTTGGAATGAATTAGCTGATCAAAATTCTTTTATTATGGTTTATCCTCAGGGCTTGAATAAAAACTGGAATGATTGCAGAGCAGATCACACAATCGGATCAAATGAAGATGATGTGGGATTTATTGATGCTATTATTACTTCGTTGAATGCTCATTATATTATTGACTCTAATAAAATATATGCTTGTGGAATGTCAAACGGCGGAATTTTTTCATTTCGTCTGGCGATTGAACGTTCAGATATTTTCGCGGCAATATTTTCCTGTGCAGGAGCCTTACCGGCAGTCAGTAAATGTCCTAATAGCCCCAGTAGTCCAATTTCAATTATGTATTTAGCGGGCACCGAAGATCAATATATACCTTATGCCGGAGGTGTTGTGGCACCTTTTTTGGGCACGGAGCATGGCAGTGTTTTATCCGCAGAAGATAGTGTTAATTATTGGAAAACGCATCTTCAAATATCTGAAACACCCAAAATTAATAGCATTCCGAATATTGTTGACACTGACGGAAGTACAGTAGTCACATATACTTATACTCAAGGAGCAGGTGGATCAGACATAAAATATTATGAAGTCATTGGTGGCGGTCATGCTTGGCCGGCTGCAACTCCATCTACTATTTTTGAAGAAATCACTTTAAAATTGGGTAAAAAGAATCAAGATATGTTAGCCTGTGATGAAGCTTGGACGTTTTTTCATAATAAAAACCGAATTTTGAATACTCTCACCCCAACTATTACTCTGACTCCGCTTATTGAACCTTTGCTGTTTTTCAAGGAAATAACCGCATACCCTAACCCTGCGGATCAACAATTAAAATTCCAATGGTTGTATCAAAATGTTGAAAAAGCCAAAGTCAACATTTACAATTTTTGCGGAGAATGTATTAGTACAGTTCAAGTAAATCAACCCGGCATGAGTTTAACCTGGAAAACTAAAGATATTCCCTCAGGATGTTATTTTTACCAAATAAAAA
>JAUXBQ010000181.1 GCA_030619365.1 candidate division FCPU426 bacterium
CGTCAAACCGGTGTTTAAATCCGTCGAAATGTGGTTGACACTATGGCGCTTCTTGACAGCGCCTAATGTCCCCCAGGTTTCACTGCTCACTGCCAGGCCGTTTTCATCCATCCTGGTCTGGCTAACGTCTCCCAAATCATTTGTGCTTTTAATGCCCAGCGTCAAACCGCTTTTGAAATCAGTGGAAATTTGGTTGACACTATGGCGCTTCTTGACAGCGCCCAATGTCCCCCAGGTTTCACTGCTCACTGCCAGGCCGTTTTCGTCCAGATACGTCTCAGTGATGTCCCCTAAATCATTTTTACTTCTGGTATGTTTTGTCTTCCCGGTACGTTCATCTGTGGTTATATTTATAATTTTATGACGTTTTCCAATTGCTCCGAATTTCTCCCACGTTTCCGAACTTAGGGCCAACCCATTTTTGTCCATTTTCGTGACTGTCTTCCGTAACTCTCTGCCCGGACCCTTGAATTCCGCATTCTGGCGCTGCGACACTCCGCCCGGCTCTTCTTTCTCTTGGCCGGCTTTTCCTGAACCAATAATGTATTTCGTTTCAGTTACTGATCGTACGTGGCCGTTTTCATCTACCTCATACCCATATTCGGTCCGGTATTTGTCATCTATAACGGATTTCACCCGGCCGTCTGATCCCAGCTTTTGAATACGATGGTTTTTTATCACTTGACCCCGCGTATTGACAATACTTTCATCCTCCTCAATCTGCTTTGTGCGGCCCTGCTCATCCAGAGTATACCGGTATTTTACCACCTTCCCCAGTGAATCCGTCTGGCTGATCACCCGGCCCGTACTATCAAATGTTCTGTGTATTTTATAGTTTATTTTTTTACCGCCCGGCCCGGCTTTGGTAGTAGTCTCAGTGGAAGCAGTTATATGTCCCTGCGCATCGCTTTCATAACTGAACTTATGCTTTTGGCCACTGGGATCAATCCGCAGAATTTCTCGTCCCAGGTCATCGTACTTTTTCTCTGTTACCAGACCGGTCCGGGTATTATGCTCAATACTCCTGAGCTTTTTGCCTCTTTTATCTTTCTCATATTCCATTAAAATGACGGCTCCATGAGGATTTACCACCCGCGTCACATCCCCGGTTTTGGGATCGAAAAAGCGGCTTACGCGCGAACCATCCTGCTGGTTGATTTCCGTCAGGCCTACAACTTTTCCTTTTTTGTCCTTGTAATATTTAAGAAGAAAAGCTTTGCCCTGTTCATCAATACGCTTTTGCATTTCTCCCCGGGAATTTACATAGCGTTTGCTTATATTGCCCCGGTAATTCCGGGTGCTGATCCACCGCGCGCCTCCGGTCTCCTGTTGTACCTCTGTTTTAGAAATCATCTGTCCGGAACGGCTAATAGTCTTTACCGGAATGCCATCACGGTATAGGGTGCGATTCCCTTTACGATCTTTTGACTCAATAATCTGCCCGCTCTCATCGTAAATCTTGGTTCCTTCTGTGGTTTCAACAACAATCCGCGCGCTGCCGCCGGCGCCGCCGGCCTGAGAGTAGGAACCAATAACATATTCTCCATTAGCCTGCAGGCGGGTCAAAATTTCCGCCAGCGTTTCCTGAAGCCCGGCGTTTGCGACAGAAATTTGCAAGACAAAAATAGCCGTAGTGAAACAAAATGCTGTGTAACATACCTTTATTAAGGTTTTTTTCTTCATCATGATATTTTCTCCATGCTGATTTTTTTACACGCATTTTAAGTATAGCACCCGAAAATTGTAAAAGCAAATTGCAGCAGTATTAATCACTTTTTTCTGACGGAAAACCGGACTTTTTGCCTGCCGGCTTACGCGCCGCCGCCGATAACCGATAACTTTAATTTTCCTATTCCCACAAAAAACGTTTTATCGCTTGACAAATCATGGACTGGTCTAGTAGCATTTGTTTTTTCTTTATTTTCGGAGGTTTTGTTGTGGTATTTCCTAAAAACCCTGATCCTACCTTATTGGCCCGTGAGGCATTAACCATCCGGCGGGATATTGTTGAGATGTTATCCCGGGCCGGGTCCGGCCACACCGGCGGTTCTCTTTCCATCGTGGATTTGCTGGCCGTGCTGTATTATGCCGAACTCAAGCATGATCCAGCCCGGCCGGATTGGCCCGAACGCGACCGTTTTGTCCTGTCCAAAGGACACGCCGCGCCGGCACTCTATTCCGTCCTGGCCCGAACCGGATATTTCCCCGTGGAAAAACTGGTCACCCTGCGTAAGCTGAATTCAATCTTGCAGGGGCATCCGGACATGAACAAGACCCCGGGCGTGGAAATGTCCACCGGCTCCCTGGGTCAGGGCCTGTCCGTGGCTTGCGGCATGGCGGCCATGGCCCGCCTGGCCCCTGGCCCTCCCGCGTACCGCGTATACGCCCTGCTGGGGGACGGCGAGCTCAATGAAGGTCAGGTCTGGGAAGGGGCTATGAGCGCGGCCCATTATGGGCTGAACAATTTGTGCGCGCTGGTCGATAAAAACGGGCTGCAAATCGATGGTGAAACCTGCGCTATAATGAACGTGGATCCCGTGGCCGATAAATGGCGGGCATTCGGCTGGAACGTAGTCACCCTGGACGGCCATGACTATGGCCAGATCCTGTCGGGATTCAAGGCCGCGCGGGCCGAGACCGAAAAACCGACGGTCCTGATCGCCAAAACCGTCAAGGGCAAGGGCGTCTCCTTTACCGAAAACCAGGTGTGCTGGCACGGCATCGCGCCGGACCACGAACAGGTTTGCCTGGCCCTGGACGAATTAAAATAAATTGTAGGGGCACGGTTACCGCGCCCTTATGATGATCGCCCGGGCAAATTAAATTGAAAACGCAGGAACGATCCTCTTGTCCGGCGAATGCCGGATGCGATCGCCCTGACCGAGGTTAAGCATGACTGAAAAAATCGCCACCCGCGAAGCCTACGGCCAGATGCTGGCCAAGCTCGGCGAGACTCAACAGGACCTGTTCGTGCTGGACGCGGATTTGTCCTGTTCCACCAAGACCAATATCTTCGCCAAGAAATTCCCCGAGCGTTTTTTCAACCTGGGCGTGGCCGAACAGAACATGATCGGCTGGGCGGCCGGAATCGCGGCCAGCGGCAAGATCCCCTTTGCTTCGACCTTCGCGGTTTTTGCCACGGCGCGGGCCTTTGACCAGATCCGCAATTCTATTGCCTTTCCGCGCCTGAACGTTAAAATCGCGGCCAGCCATGCCGGGCTTTCGGTGGGGCCGGACGGCGCTTCCCACCAAGCCATCGAAGACATCGCCCTTATGCGCATCATGCCCAATTTTACCGTGATAGTTCCGGCGGACGGCCCGCAGGCCGCGGCGGCCACCCAGGCCGCTTACCATCACGTTGGCCCGGTTTACCTCCGCCTGGGGCGGCCCAAAGTGGAGAGTCTGGGAACGGATCAGGAATTTATCCTGGGCCGGGCGCAGCTGCTGCGCGCCGGTACCCAGGCCACCATTATCGCCTGCGGGGCCATGATCCGGGAAGCCCTGACCGCTGCCCGGCAACTGGAAGCCGAGAAAATCTCGGTTCGGGTAATCAATATGCATACCATCAAACCCATTGATCACGAGGCCGTGCTGGCCGCGGCCCGGGAGACCGGTGCCGTGCTCACCGCCGAAGAACACACGATTGTGGGCGGGTTGGGCAGCGCCGTGTCCGAAGTGCTGGCCGAGTCGGGCCTGGCCGTGCCGTTTAAGCGGATGGGCGTGAATGATTCTTTCGGCGAGTCGGGCGAACCGGACGAATTGTTCGACAAGTTCGGACTCAGCGCCCCCCACCTGGCCAGCGCCCTGCGCGAACTCCTCACACGGAAAAACTGACGACGAAAAGGCGAGGAATCTGGCAGGTGCCTGCTCCCCTGGATTAACTTAGGTTGGGATTGTTGAATCCTGTTTTCCCGCCTGCTTCAACCAGGCGGGAAAACACGCCTGGAGCGCGCTCAGAACACGCGGGTCAAAGCCCGTGCCATTTCCCGCCAACAGGATTTGCCTGGCTTCCTCCGGTGTTTTCACTTCCAATTGCGATTGCTTACTGGTCAGGATGTCAAACGTATCCGCCACCGCGATAATTCTCGCCCCCAGGGGAATGGCCTCCCCGGCCAGTCCCGCCGGATAACCCCGGCCGTTAAACGTTTCATGGTGATGCAATATCAGTTCCTTCACGTCCCAGGGAAACTCCACGTTCTCCAGAATCTGGACGCCGATGCTGGGATGCTGCTGCATCAGCATGGCCTCGTCCGCGCTTAAATTCCCGCTTTTCATGAGAATGGTTTCCGAGATGCCGATCTTCCCCAGGTCGTGCAGCCAGCCGGCCATGCGGATGCGCTCCACTTCGTCGGCCTTCAATTCCAGTTCCCGCGCCAGGTCCGCGGCGTAACGCGCGACCCGTTCCGAGTGGCCGGGATAATACGGCTCGCGCTCGTCCACGATATCGGTAATCATGCGCACCATGGAGTAATAGCTCCGGCGAAGCTGGTCATACAGGTTGGCGTTCTGGATCACAATGGCAACTTCCGACGCCAGGGTCTTGAACAGCCGCACGTCGTTGCCGTCAAAGGGCTGTCCCTCCCGCTTGTTGGCCGCCAGCAGCACGCCCCAGGTTTCTTCCTTCCCCCGCAGGGCCACGGCCATGAGATTGCGCAGCGTGAAAAGGCCCCGGAATTCCTGCTGCACCTGGGGTTCCTCGTCCGCGCTGTTCGTAAACATGGGCCGGGCCGAACGAAACACGCCGGCGGACACCCCCGGTTCGTCCACCGGCAGGCGCAATCCCTCGATTTGATCCTCGTCCAGGCCCACAGCCGCGGGGTGCGCGTTCAAGGTCCGGTGCTCCCGGTCGTAAAACAGGTACCAGCACTTTTCGACGTTCAGGACCTCGCTGACCCGCTCCACGATTTGTGTCAGGGCCAGATTCAAATTGGGCATGTCCCCGATCACTTGCGCGACTTCATAGAGCGCCAGGAGTTCCTGCGCTTTGCGCTTGGTTTCGGCGAACAAGCGGGCGTTCTCTATCGCCGTGGCCGCCTGGTTGCTCAGGGTCTTGAGCAGATTCTGCTCCTCGGGCGTAAATCCCATTTGCTGTTTGGCGTATAAGTGCATCACCCCGCTGACCTTGTTTTTGGTTTTCAGGGGCAGCACGGTCATGGAAGCAATGCCTTCCTGCTGGAGCAGTTCCGGCGAGGAGCCCGCCCCGGCCCCGGCGTGTTCGAGCCACACCGCTTCGCCCGTGGCCATGGCCAATTCGGTCGCCCCGGCGGCCAGGAGCCGCCCCCGAACGGCCTGGCTCAGTCCCAGGCTGATCCGAAAGGTCAA
>JAUXBQ010000309.1 GCA_030619365.1 candidate division FCPU426 bacterium
CAGATCGGGTCATGGGAACCGGTCGCGCCCGGGTTATTTTGTCATGCGCATAATACGGATGGCATCTTTGGCCCGCCGAACCTGGGGATCGGTCTCCAGTTTGATTTTACGGGCTTTATCAACGCCGTCCAGTTTCTTGGTCAGTTCCTGGCGAATGGCGCTAAGTATGAACGTCAGGTCCTCGTTCATTTGCAAGTGATTGATCTCAACCTTTTGCTCTTTCAACCATTGCTGAAAGGCCTCCGAGAGTTGGTCGTCCTGGCTCTTGGGTTTGAGTTTTTTCCAGGACTTTTCGGAAACCTTTACGTTTTCTTTCTTATCGTTGTTTTCTTCTCCCCGGGGATGACGCTTCAAATAGAACAGGGCGAATTCCACGAAATACCGGCCTTCCTTCAACTTCAGCATGAATTCATTCGGCTTATACGAGGGCACTTCCATGTCGGGCTTGATGCCGTTCCCGTGGATCAACTGGCCTTTGGGCGTCAGGTAACGGGCCGTGGTCAAGCGCAGGGCCGAGCCGTCCCCCAGGGGGACGATGGTCTGCACCGACCCCTTGCCGAAGGTTTTTTGGCCGACAATCACGCCCAGGTTCCAGTCCTGGATGGCGCCGGCCACGATTTCCGAGGCCGAGGCCGAGCCCTGGTTGACCAGCATGGCCAGGGGTACGTCCTTGAGCGGCCGCAGGGCCGAGGAGAAGAACCGGATATTTTGAGCTTTATGACGGCCCTCGGTATAGACAATCAATTTGCCTTGAGGCACAAAATACTCCGCGATTTCCGCCGCCATGTTCAACAAGCCGCCGGGGTTGTTGCGCAGGTCCACGATCAAGCCTTGCATGCCCCGGTTTTCCAGATCCCGCAGCGCCTTTTTAAAGTCGTCGCCGGTCCGTTCCATGAACTCGGTGAGGCGGATGTAGCCTATCTTGCCTTCCAGCAATTCGTGCCGCACGGACTGAACCTTGATGGTGTCGCGGATCAGGGGCACGTCAAACCACTCCTGCAGGCCCCGGCGGCGAAGAGTAATCACGCACTTGGTGCCTTTGATCCCCCGCATCTTGTGCACGGCGTCCATGATGGTTATGCCTTCCGTGCTCTCTCCGTCGATTTTCATAATTTCGTCGCCGGGTTGGATGCCCGCCCGGTCGGCCGGCGTGCCGTCAAGCGGCGTGATAATCGTAAGCTGGTCATGGCGGATGGCGATCTGGATGCCCAGGCCGCCGAAACTGCCCTTGGTGTCCTGGCGCATGTCTTTGTAACTCTGGGGGTCCAGGAACTGGCTGTAGGGATCCAGCTCCCCCACCATGCCCTTGATGGCGCCGTAGACCAGGTCTTTTTGGTTGATCTTTTCCACGTCCACGTAATTATTCTTGATCAGGGACATGGATTGGATGAGCGGACGCAGGCTCTCGTAACTGTCCTCAGAGAGGTTGACGTCGTCCCCGGCGGAGCGGGACGCTCCGGAGATCCAGCCGCCGAAAAACCCCAGCAGCGTGATGAGTAGAATGAGGGACGTGATCCAGATTACTTTTTTAATATTAAACATTTGGAGAAACCTCCTCGAACACAAAATAAATGTTTTGTTATTTATATTTTTCGTTCATTAATGGCTTCATTATCCATTTCAAACGCCGCCCCTTATTCCAAGTGACTTACAATTGCCTCTGCAATTTGGACAGCTGGCGGTTTTTTTAAAGGGGGGACCGTAACCTCAAAACATCTTTTTAGCCCCTTTTTCTCTTGTTTTATGCGTGTTGCGCGGCTAAATCCGTCTTAATTCGGACAGCACTGATTAGCAAATTAATTTTTCCAAAATTACAAGCCGGGAAAATGCCCGGATTTATTCTACTCGACCCTATTGCTGTAAGTAAAGAATATTATCACATATGCCTGCGCTACTTACATTATAATGCTATTGAAATACCTACAAATACACGCCTACATTCACTATCCACTCCAGGCCATTTCTTCTCACCTCACCTGCGTTTACATTGATAATTGTCGGCGCAATATCCATAGTAATCTACAATGACGGAATAATGTTGGCAATGAGGACACCAAAATTTGGTTTTATCTGTATGGTGGGGATGGATTGGATAATCTAAACCCAGAGTTATCCACACTTTCTATAATTCTACGCCTATTTTTTGAAATAAATTTTATTAATTTTATCATAAAATAGGAAATTGCAAGCTTTTTTAGTAAAACGCTTGGAAATTAACGAAGAAACAGAAAATCCAATAAATATTTTTTACATTACGAAAAACTAATTAAGGAGGTAAGAAAAATGCATAAGTTAAACAAAATAATTTTGTTTTTAATATTTACTATATCATTCATA
>JAUXBQ010000233.1 GCA_030619365.1 candidate division FCPU426 bacterium
ATCCCCTCCCACCACATTCTGGGGAGGGGAATAGTGAAATTATGCTTTCCGCAACAAGAACTAGCTAGTCCAGCTCGATCAGTTCCATCACATGATTACGTTCCGGATTCCGGGGCGAGGGGCCTTGAATCAGGACCAGCAGTTTTTCCTTTAATCCATGTTCCCTTACCCAGTTCCTGGCAAAAGCGCCCCACTTGGACTCCGTGGCTTTCACGTGTATGGGTTTGACACCATAGGAAAACTGAAGTTTCCGGCGCACGCGCTCGTCCGGCGAGGGCGCGGCAATCCAGACCGGCAACCGGAAGCGGGTGATGCTGCGGGCGGTTCCGCCCGTGCGCGAAGGCACAATGACCGCTGCGGCTGTTCCATGTTCCAACACAGCCTCCACGCTCAAGGAAATCAGGTCCTGTACGCCCGCGGCCCGGTTGCGATTGGTTTTAAGTGCTTCCCACAAATCATAGCGCTGGCGGTACGGCTCCGTGGCTGTGGCAATTTTGGCCAGGGTGGCCACAGCCGCCACCGGGTATTTGCCCATGGCGGATTCGCCGGACAGCATCACGCAGTCCGTGCCGTCCAAGATGGCATTGGCCACGTCCGTGGCTTCGGCCCGGGTGGGCTGACGGTTGTAGGTCATGGATTCCAGCATTTGGGTGGCTGTGATCACGGGTTTTCCCAGACGCATGGCCCGGCGGATCAAATCCTTCTGGAGAATGGCCATGCGTTCCATGGGTGTTTCCACGCCCAGGTCTCCGCGCGCCACCATGATACCGTCCGCGGCTGCCATAATTTTATCCAGGTTATCCAGGGCCCGGGAGCGCTCGATCTTGGCGATGATTAGGGGAGTATAGCCGAGAGTCTTGGCTGCCTTGCGCACCGCGTGAATATCTGCCGCTGAATCCACAAAAGATTGGCTCACCGCGTCCACGCCGTTTTCCAGGGCGAATTTGAGACATGTGCGGTCCCTGGGCGTAAACGCGCTCATGCCCAGGCTAATGCCCGGCAAATTGAGCCCTTTGCGGGAGCGGAGCTCTCCGCCCACCACGATCCGGCAGTGCACTTCGGGCTTGCGGACACGTTTGACCACCAGCTTGATCAAGCCGTCGTTCAAAAAGAGTTCATGGCCCGGCTTGACCACCTTGGTTAAGCGGGGAAACGTGACCGAGGCCCGGGTCTGGTCGCCAATAATATTTTTAGTGGTCAAGATAAAGGTGTCGTTTGCCCTCAGTTCAATAGGTTCCTGGGCCAACTTGCCAATGCGCATTTTGGGGCCTGGCAGATCAGCCATTATGGCTACTTCCTGCTTGGCAGCCTTGGCCGCTTTGCGCAGGTTTTTAATTACGGTTCCGTGGCTGGAAAAATCACTGTGGGAAAAGTTGAGGCGGGCCACGCACATGCCCGCGCGGATCAGGCGCTCCATCACGGCCGGGTCGGCCGTGGCCGGCCCGATGGTGCACACGATCTTGGTTTTATGGGAACGCAAGGGCATGGGAAGAGCCTCCTGGGCAACTATTGAGCAAAACCATATCAGACCGCCTGAGGCCCGTCAAGGCACAAAGAAGTAAATAAAATGGCCACAGATACACACAGATGCACACAGATGAATGCAAGGTAAAAGACGGTAAAAAAATTAAAAACATCTCACGCAAAGCCGCAAAGACCGCAAAGGAAAGAAGTAGCCAAAGATGTACAAAGATACACACGAATACACCCGAGATAGGAGCAGGAAAATATGTTTTAACCCGATTTCGCCTTTTGTTTTATCTGTGTGAATCTGTGTGCATCTGTGGCTATATTGCTTTTTCTTTTAACGGCCTTATCAAGTTGACACGCCCTAAACCGTAGTGTAATTTACACATACTTTATTTGGGAGGGCTCACCATGGACGCGACCATGCCGACCGCCGAGGAACTTAAAGATCTGACCATTCCCACTCTGGGCAAACTTGAATTGCCCTCGACTTTGAGCTTGACCTCTGATCACTTTGTGGACGATTCCCACCAGATCATACTGTATGCCAATCAAAAACAGGCCGAAGCCTCGGTCCCGGCCGGTGCGGCCCAGCCCAGGTTCGAATTGGCCGGCCCACGCGCCAAGCTCTTTTTCGATCCCAAGAAAATTAATTGCGGCATCGTTACCTGCGGCGGACTCTGCCCGGGTTTGAACGACGTGATCCGGACCATTACCCTGAGCCTGCACTGGCAATACGGCGTGAAGAAGGTGTGGGGATTCCGGTTCGGGTATCAAGGTTTGTCCTCGCAGCGCCGCGGGGATCCCCTGGAATTGAGCGCCGAGCTGGTGGACGGCCTGCAGCATAAAGGCGGGACCCTGCTGGGCAGCAGCCGCGGCCACCAGGATGTCGGGGACATGGTGGATACCCTGCAAAAATACGATGTGAGCATTCTCTTTGTCATTGGCGGGGACGGGACCTTCGCCGGAGGGCATGCCCTGGCCCGGGAAATTAAAAAGCGCAAGCTCGCCATTTCCGTTATCGGCGTGCCCAAGACCATTGACAATGACATTGTCTGCTCAGAGGTCACCTTCGGGTATTCCACGGCCATTGAAGAGGGCCGCAAGGCCATTCGCTCGGCCCACGAGGAGGCCATCTCGGCGTATAACGGCATAGGCCTGGTCAAGCTGATGGGACGGGATTCCGGCTTCATCGCGGCCAGCGCGGCCCTGGCCAACAGTGACACGAATTTCTGCCTGGTGCCTGAAGTGCCTTTTCAATTGGACGGACCCAATGGATTTCTGACGCGCATGGAAAAGCGTCTGGCCAGAAAACGGCACGCCGTGGTGGTCATGGCCGAAGGCGCGGGGCAAGAGCTTATCAAGGGCCCGGATAAAAAAGACGCTTCGGGCAATGTGAAGAACAAGGACATCGGCCTCTTTCTGCGGCAGGCCATTGAGGCGGATTTTAAAAAGAAAAATATCCCCTTTACCATCCGCTATATCGACCCGAGTTACATGATCCGGTCCTGTCCGGCCAATGCCCGGGATTCCATTTTCTGTTTGCTGCTGGGACAGAACGCGGTGCACGCCGGTCTGGCGGGCAAGACCGACATGTTCGTGGGGTATTGGAACCACCATTTCACGCACGTGCCCCTGTCCGTGGCCGTGGGCCGGCGCAAAAAGATCAACCCGGTCGGCATGCTCTGGCAGACATTGCTCTTGATGACGGACTAAGACTTTCGTATAAAACAGTGCCAGGCCTCCGACGGCGGCCTCTCCTGGCGGCAGTTTTCTAGGTACGCAGGCCGGATTTGGTTTAAAATAACAGCCCTGGAAGATAGCTGCCTTGTATCCGGGAAAGCGAGTTTACACTGCCGTGATCACAGACGTGAAAATTAAAAAATGGTTTCAGGGCAAGAAAGAACGCGAGAAATACAGCGTGGCCTCCATTTTCGAGGTGGATTACGCGCATCTCAAGCTGCCCACGGAGGATGATTTTTTCATCACCGCGTACGGGCTGTCTCTGCTGGGTAATTTGAATCCGGTGGATTTTCGCGCGGAAAATCCCTGGTTTAAAAACAACTCCGTGCGGCTGCCGGGCTCGGGCTGCGCCTACAAGGTCCGGACCAAAAAAGTCAACGGCCGCAACCGCGACGTGGTGGTGAAGTGGAACCGCATGGGCGAGGATATCCCCGGCGCCACGGACTATGACGAATTGATGTTCGCCGAATTCAACAGCCCCTTCGAGGAATTTTCCCTGGTCAAGGAATTGCGGGAGGCGCTGCGGAAAACTCCGCTGGAGGTTGCCTTGCAAAAACCCCTGGCCATCTACGTGCCCTCGGAAAAATACCAGTTGTGGCAGACCGGCCGGGACCGGCATAAAATGAAGACCATGATCGGTTCACACACCGAAATCGGGCTCGACATGAACCGCCTGTACATGGTGATTTTTGAGTGGCTGGAGGGCGCGGACGCCACCCAGGC
>JAUXBQ010000203.1 GCA_030619365.1 candidate division FCPU426 bacterium
AGATGTTCAAATCCTCAAATATTTTTTATCTTTTCTTCGTGTCTTTGTGCCTTGGTGGCTAAAAATCTCCTGCCACGGAGACACCAAGTCACTAAGAAATAATTTTAGATGTTCAAATCCTCAAATATTTTTTATCTTTTCTTCGTGTCTTTGTGCCTTGGTGGCTATTTTTTTATTGTCCGTGGCATTTTTTATACTTTTTTACGGATCCGCAGAGACAGGGATCATTTCGGCCTACCTTGGGCGTCTGGCGCCGGACGGGTTCGGCTTTGGCCTGACCGCCGGTGGGAACCGCTTGGCTCATGTCCCGGGGGCCGCCGCCCATCGAACCCGGGACACCGGGCATGGGACCAGGCGCAGTGGCGCCCACGCCGACCGGCACCTGAGCCGGCTGGGGCTGGACAAAATCCGGCCGGGATTCGGTCCAGCGCGAGGGCAGCGAGGGCCGGGGCCCCTGGTCCGGCTGTTGAAACGCCTGTATTTTCAGAATCAGCTTGATCAGCTCCTGCTTGATCTGCATGATCATGGAGCCGAACATGTTGAAGCCTTCACGCTTGTACTCCAGCAAGGGATCGCGCTGGCCGTAGGCCCGCAGGCCGATTCCTTCCCTCAGCTTGTCCATGTCGTAGAGATGCTCTTTCCAGCGCTGGTCCACGATCTGTAGGAGCAGAGCCCGCTCCAACTGGCGCATGACCTCGGTCCCGAATGATTCCTCCTGCCGGGAAAAACCTATCAGGACGTCTTGGCGAAACCGCTCGGCCAGCTTTTCCCGGTTTAAGCCCGGAATATCCTCCTCGGGCCAATGATAAGCCACCCGGTACTGGCCGGCCCAGGTTTTCAGGACTTCCCAATCCCATTCTTCGGGGTAGACTTTTTCCGGCGTCATATCCGGCAGCGCGTCCCCGCTGATGTCATCGATCATACCCAGGATATGCTCGTGCAGGTCTTCACCCTCCAGGACCTGTGTCCGCTCGTCGTAGATGATCGTGCGCTGCTTGTTCATCACGTCGTCGTAATCCAGCAAGTGCTTGCGGATGTCGAAATTGTGCCCTTCCACCGTGCGCTGCGCGCGTGCCAGGGCTTTGGTGATCCAGGGATGCTCGATCACTTCCCCTTCCTGCAGGCCTAATTTCTGCAGCATACCGCCCACCCGCTCGGAGCCGAATATACGCATGAGGTCGTCTTGCAGGGATACGTAGAAACGCGAGGAGCCTTTATCGCCCTGGCGGCCTGAGCGTCCGCGCAATTGATTATCGATCCGCCGGCTTTCGTGGCGCTCGGTGCCGATGATATGCAGCCCGCCCAGCTCCCGCACGCCCTCGCCCAGGACGATGTCCGTGCCCCGGCCGGCCATGTTGGTCGCGATGGTGACCGCGCCGCGCTGGCCGGCCTGCGCCACGATCTCGGCTTCCCGGGCGTGGTGCTTGGCGTTGAGCACCTGATGCGGCACGCCCTGCCGCTTAAGCAGGGCGGAAAGTTGTTCGTTTTTTTCTATGGAAATCGTGCCCACCAGGGCAGGGCGCCCCTGCGCGTAGTTCTCCTTGATTTCCATGGCCACGGCGGCGAATTTTTCCTGCTCGGTCCGGTATATCTGATCCCCATGGTCCTGCCGGATCATGGGCTGGTTGGTGGGGACCACCACCACGTCGAGCTTGTAAATCTGCCCGAATTCCTCGGCCTCGGTGTCCGCCGTGCCGGTCATGCCGCTGAGTTTGTTGTATAACCGGAAATAATTTTGAAACGTAATGGACGCCAGGGTCTGGTTCTCGCGCTGAATGCGCACGCTTTCCTTGGCCTCCAGCGCCTGGTGCAGGCCATCGGAAAAACGTCGGCCGGGCATGAGGCGCCCGGTAAACTCGTCGACGATCACGACCTGGTTTTCCTGGACCACGTAATCGCGGTCGCGTTTAAACAGCGCGTGCGCTTTCAGGGCCTGGGTGACGTGGTGCAGGATCTCGACGTTCTTCGCGTCGTAGAGGTTGCCCACGTTCAGCAGCTTCTCGGCGTGGCCCACGCCCTCCTCGGACAGGACCGCGGTCCGGGATTTTTCATCCATGGTGTAATCGGTTTGCGCCCGGAGACGGGGAATGATTTTATCGATCCGGTAATACTTGTCGGTCGATTCATCGGTCGGGCCCGAGATAATCAACGGTGTGCGGGCCTCGTCGATCAGGATCGAATCCACCTCGTCGACGATGCAGAAGTTCAACTTCCGCTGCACCCGTTCGTCGGGGTGCACGGCCATGTTGTCGCGGAGATAATCAAACCCGAATTCGTTGTTCGTGCCGTAGGTGACGTCGGAACCGTAGGCCTGCTGGCGTTCCTTCGAGTTGAGCCCGTGCTTGTTGCACCCCACCGTGAGACCCAAAAAACGGTAGATCTCGCCCATGCCGCGGAAATTTCCCGCGCCCAGGGAATCGCGTTCGGCCAGGTAATCATTGACCGTCACCACGTGCGCGCCTTTTCCGCTCAGGGCGTTCAGGTACACCGGCAGGGTGGCCACCAGGGTCTTCCCTTCGCCGGTTTTCATTTCGGCGATCTTGCCCTGGTGCAGCACCACGCCGCCGATGATCTGGACGTCAAAATGGCGCAAGCCCAGTGTGCGCACCGAGGCCTCCCGGACCACGGCAAACGCCTCAGGCATAATATCGTCCAGGGTCTCACCGTCCCCCAGGCGCCGGCGAAACTCGTCGGTCTTGGCCTTCAGGTCTTGGTCGGAAAGTTTCTGGACCTCAGGTTCCAGCGCGTTCACGCGGTCGGCGATGGGACGCAGACGCTTGATGTCGCGGGCCGATTTGGTCCCGAATATTTTCGTCAGGAATGCGATGATGAACGACATGCAGTCTCCTATACCTGTCACTCCGGCAGCCGCGACACGGCCTCCGGAGGGTTATGTTTTGGACAGCGCTTCGGCCATGCGAGCCAGACCCTGCTTGATGTTATCCATGGAAGTCGCGTAGGAAATGCGGATAAACTCGTCGGCGCCGAAACCGCCCCCCGGTACCACGGCAATGCGGGCCCTCTCCAGCAGGTATTCCGCCAGTTGCAGGCTGGTGGTCACCGTGCGGTCGCCGTATTTTTTACCCAGCAGCCCGCTTACGTTCGGAAACACGTAAAACGCGCCCCGGGGCTTCAGGCAGGACACGCCGGGCAGACTGCCCAGCTTGCTCAGCATGAAATCCCGCCGTTCCCGAAACGCGGTCTTCATTTCCGGCAGCGCGGAGGCCGGCTGGGTAAGCGCCGCCACCGCGGCTTTCATGGCGATGCTGGTGGGATTGGAAGTGGAGTGGCTCTGCAGCTTGCCGATGCCCGCCACAAGTTCTTCCGGCCCGGCTGTATAGCCGATCCGCCAACCGGTCATGGAAAATGTCTTGGACACCCCATTGACCACGATGGTCCAGGCCTTGGCCTCCGGAATTACCCGGGCCGGCGAAACGTGCCGGAAGCCGTCGTACACCAGATGTTCGTATATTTCGTCCGACAAGACGTGGATCTTTTTCGCGACCGCGACCTTCATGATGTCCCGCAGGTCCTCTTCCGTGTAGACCGCGCCCGTGGGATTGCTGGGCGAATTGAGAATCAAGACCCGGGTCTTGGGATTGATTTTCCGGCGCAGAGCGGCGGCCGTAATTTTAAACCCGGTTTTTTCGGTGGTCTTCATGATCACCGGTTTGCCCCCCGCGAGTTTCACAGCCTCGGGATACGTCACCCAATAGGGCGCGGGAATAAGCACTTCGTCCCCCGGGTTCAGCAAGACCTGAAAAATATTATAAATGGAATGCTTGGCGCCGCAACTGATCACGATTTCCTTCATGGTGTAATCCAGCCCGTTCTCCCGCCGGAGTTTCTCACACACGGCTTCTTTCAATTCCGGGGACCCCGAGGCCGGCGTATATTTGGTATACCCCGCCTGAATGGCAGTGATCGCGGCCTGTTTAATGTAATCCGGCGTGTCAAAATCCGGTTCACCGGCCCCGAAATTGATGATATCAATCCCCGAGGCTTTCAGTTGCTTGGCTTTGGAATCGATGGCCAGCGTGGGGGAAGGCGAAACCTTTCTCAGCTTTCTTGCGATTTGCATGCTTCCTCCTTCTTATGGTGTCAGGGTGCAAGTCGGTTGGATGGGGATACAGCGAAAAATAATAGCATATTCACTGGGACAAGTAAACCGGCATTGCGGCGGGATTTATGCGCCCAGCGGGCACCACTGTAGGGAACGGTTTCAAACCGTTCCCTACTAAATTGCCGGGTTTTCCTGATCCGTCTGCCAATTAACCGGGTTCTCCTTGATATATTCTCTAATCCGGTTCAATTCTTCGTCATTGCGGATGATGCGGTCATGATAGGATTTTTGCCATTGAAATTCAAAATATCCGGTTTGATGAATTATTTTGGATGATGTCGTTTTATATGCGCCGATCAATTGCGGTATCGATTTTATCCGTAGGGAACGGTCGCGACCGTTCCCTACAAAACAATGATCATCCCCGACAATCTGCACGATACCGTGAACATGATTCGGCATTACAATAAATTCATCCTTTTGAATGTAATTGTATTGTCCAAACAACCATTCCCATTGTTTCCAGGCGATTTTTCCACATTCATTTAATTTTATTGACCCTTCCATTATTTCCCCCAAAAAACATTCCCTGTTTTTCACGCACAGGGTGACAAAATACGCACCAGGGTGTGAATAATCATATCCGGCTAGACGATTCTTTTTCCGTTCACGCATAATGGCCTTTCTCTGTAGGGAACATTCCCCCGACCGGAGAGGAATATCGATCTGGGATTCCCTTCGGTTGCGACTGTTCC
>JAUXBQ010000332.1 GCA_030619365.1 candidate division FCPU426 bacterium
ATTGCCCACAGCTTGGCAATATATTCATATAATTCTTCTTCAGTCATTTTATATATTCTGTCTTTGGTCCAAGACTTATAGAAAACCACTCTTGTTTTTCGTTCCTGTAGATCCTCGGCTTTTTTAACATTATCTTTTATGAGCTCTGCTAAATACTTTTCAATATGTGTGTGTAATAAACCGATGTTCATTTACCCCATTTGCCCCTTTCCGCTTTGTAAGCTAATAAGTGATTCTGCTGAAATACCCTTTTGGCAGTCTTTGCGAGGAGCGCCAGCGACGAAGCAATCTCGTTTTTATAAGGATAATATCAGATTGCCGCGCTTACCGAAGGTCGCTCGCAATGACCTCCCGAGGGTTTTGCAGCAGAATTTATACTAATGAATGTCCCGGAAACGCGCTGAAACTCAGGCACCGGCCCGGCATGCGCGGGGCAAACTCAATCGCCCGCCCGGCATGCGCCGGGCTTGGTCCGTCTCGGAGGTCCTTATTGTCCAGCAGCGCAACAGGCGGTGACGATGGCGTAGAACCGGTTATCCAGGGTGTCGGCGCGCGAGTTGAGAACCAGAGGCACTTTGGCGCCGAGCGCCACGCCGGCCAGAGGACCTCCGGCTAAAAAAGTTTGGGACTTGGAGAGTATATTTCCCGCTTCAATGTTGGGAACCAGCAGAATATCGGCATCCCCCTGCACGGGCCCTTTGATTTTCTTTTCCTCGCATACCCACGGCGAGAGGGCGTCGTCCAGGGCCAGAGGCCCGGCGACCACTGCGCCGGTAATTTTTCCTTGCGCGGCCATGCCGACCAGTTTGGCGGCTTCCTCGGTGGCCGGCATCTTTTCATTCACGTATTCCACGGCCGCCAGGACCGCGGCCTTGGGTTGGTCATAGCCCAGGCTGTGCAGGAAATCTATGGCGTTCTGTAATATTTGCCGCTTGCGCTGCAGGTCAGGCGCGATGTTGACCGCCGAATCGGTCACGAACAGCAGGCGTCCGCAGGGCTTGCTCTCCAGGATGAACAGATGGGAGATGATATTCTCCGGCTGGCGCAGGCCATACTCTTTTTTCAGCAGTGCGGATAAAATCGTGCTGGTGTGCAAATTACCCTTCATCAGGACCTGGGCCTGCCCGGCGGCGATCAGTTTGACGGCCTCGTTCGCGGCCGAGTATTCGTCTTGCGCATCGATAAGGGTCTTGATGGGAAAGGTCAGTTTCAATTCCGCGCGCAGCGCCTCGATGCTTTCCCGGTTCCCGGCCAGCATCACGTCGACGATGTTTTCCTGGTGGGCCCGCTCCAGGGCCAGCAGAATTTCCCGGGTTTCGGGCACGGCCACGGCAATGGTTTTCCGGGATTTCTCCCGTGCTTGTTCCACAACGTCCGCGAATGTCCTCAGCATTTTTTTTTATTCCTTCCCGAGTCCGGCACTTCGTTTTTTTTGCCAGTCCAGTATCTTTTCCGCGACCTGCCGCGGAGTTCGTTCGTCCGTGGCGCAGGTCCAATCAGCCCGGGCGTAGGCGGATTGCCGGGCCGCGAGCAGGGATCCTACCCGTTCCCGCACCTCTTCCGGCCGCCCGGCCAGCAAGGGCCGGTCCTGGGCCAGTCCCACCCGCCTCCGGATGGTCTCCGGTTTCGCGGTCAGGCACACCACGTCTCCCAGCTTACGCAACCAGGGCCAGTTTTCCTCGGCTAGTACGATGCCGCCGCCCGTGGCTATAACCCACCGTGGGTTTGATTCTTTGGCCAAGGCGGCCAACACCTCGGTCTCTAACCGGCGAAAACGGGGCTCCCCGTCTTGGGCGAATATATCGGATATGGGTTTGC
>JAUXBQ010000174.1 GCA_030619365.1 candidate division FCPU426 bacterium
GGCCGTGCATGAGTCCAGGGCAAGTTGAGCCGAAGAATTCGAAGCATGAAGCACAAGTAAGAAAACCGAAATCCGAAGCACGAAATCCGAAACAAAATTAAAAAAGGCAAAAATACAATGACCGAAACGTTTGGGTCATTTGAATTTCGATATTCGGATTTGTTTCGTATTTAGATATTCGAATTTAGAATTTTACGGATACTTTGTTTACGAAAATCATTAGAATTTAATCCTTTTATTTTATTTGCTCCCTTATTCGGCCTATGCTAAGATAACGCGCAATTTTGTTTTATATTCCCTTTAACCTGCTTGATTCCGGATGCATAAGAAGGAGCCACGGTTGGGAAGCAGCGTCTGGGAGGAACGTGGATGAAAAAAAGCAGCTTGAAATTCTTCGGCACGGACGGCATCCGCGGCCCGGCCAATGCCGGGCCCCTGGACGTACAGCAGATTTTACGTTTGGGCGAAGCCACGGCCGAAGTGCTGGCACGGCAGCAAAAACGCCCGGCCCGCGTGGGTCTAGGGTGGGACACACGCCGTTCCTCGCCGACCCTGGTGGCCGCGCTGACCGCTGGATTGTCCAGCGGAGGGGCCGAGGTCTACCGGTTTGGCGTAATCCCCACGCCTGCGGTTTCCTATCTGACCCGGCAGTATAAACTCGACGCCGGCGTGGTGGTTTCCGCTTCGCATAATCCGGCCGAGGATAACGGAATCAAATATTTTTCCGCTCAAGGCGGCAAATTTCCCGAAGCGCGGGAAGCGGCCCTGGAGAAAAAAATGCTGCGAACCGGGAGAAAGCACCCCCGGACCGGCGTCCAAGTAGGTGTTGTGCGGGACGTTTACGGCGAGGCGGCCGCCCTTTACACGCAACACCTGATCGATTTATTTTCCGGGCAGCGTCTGGCCGGCTTGAAAGTGGTCGCGGACCTGGCGCAAGGCGCCTGCTGCCGCACGGTTCCCGTGGTTCTGGGCGGCCTCAAAATTTCCTGTCATTATCTTTACGATCAGCCGGACGGCTTGAATATCAACCACGACTGCGGCTCGCTCCACCCGCGCCGCGCCGGGCGCGCGGTCCGCCGGCTGAAAGCCCGGGCCGGCCTTTCGTTTGACGGGGACGGTGACCGGGTCATGCTGACCGATGAAAACGGATCGGTGGTGAACGGTGACCGCATGCTGGGAATCCTGGCTGTGCACTATGCCAGGCAAAAGCGGCTGCCCCAGCGGACCGTGGTGGCCACGGTCATGAGCAATTTGGGATTAGAACTGTTTCTGAAACGCCAGGGCTTGCGCCTTTTGCGCACCACGGTGGGGGATAAGTACGTGGCCCAAGCCCTGGCCAAACAAGGGCTGGTCCTGGGCGGCGAGCAATCCGGGCACATGCTCCTGCCCCGGTTGTCGCCTACCGGGGACGGGCTGCTTACCGCGTTGGAAGTGCTCTCGGTTATGCGCGAAACCAGGCAACCCTTGTCCCGGCTGGCCGGCGGGTGGCAGGATTTTCCGCAGCAGCTCGTGAATATTTATGTAAAACGTCGCCCGGATCTCATGTCCCTGCCCGGCGTTCAGCAGGAAGTGAAAGCGGCCGGGCGCAGCCTGGGAGACCGCGGTCGCGTGAATCTGCGCTACTCGGGCACGGAAAATCTGGCCCGCGTCATGGTGGAAGCCGAGACCGCCGGCCAGGTGGAGCACTGGTCACACCGGATCGGGGACGCGGTGCAAGCGTCCATTGGCAGCGGTAAACGGAGGATCGCCACATGGCTAACCTGTGTGTAAATATTGATCATATCGCCACCTTGCGGCAGGCCCGGCAAGAGACCGAACCGGATCCCGTGGTCGCCGCGGCTATTGTCGAGCAGGCCGGCGCCGCGGGTATTACAGTGCACCTGCGCGAAGACCGCCGCCACATTCAGGACCGCGACGTAGAACAACTGCGCCGGGTGGTTGCCACCAAGTTAAACCTGGAAATGGCGGCCACGGACGAGATGGTGAAAATTGCCAGCCGCCTCAAACCCGAAGAGAGCACGCTGGTTCCCGAGAAACGCGAGGAACTCACAACCGAGGGCGGCCTGGACGCGGCCGGGCAGAAGTCCCGCCTGCGCTTGGTTTGTCAAAAGCTGAAAGACGCGGGCATCGTGGTTTCGTTGTTCATTGATCCCGAGGAACGACAGATCGCGGCTGCGGCGGAAATCGGCGCGGATTATATCGAACTGCACACCGGTGAATACGCGCGGGCCAAGGGCGCGGAACCGGAGCTGCGCACGCTGCACATTGCCGCGCAAACCGCTCAGGATAAAGGCCTGAAGGTGAATGCCGGGCACGGGCTTAACTACACGAACGTCGGCGCGGTGGCGCGGATTAAGGGTGTCGAGGACCTGAACATCGGTCATAATATCATCGCCCGGGCAGCCCTGGTGGGATTGGATCAGGCGGTACGGGAGATGCTGGCAGCAATCGCGCAAGCTGGGGTGTAGTTTCAATCAGGACTTGTCTTAAAAAAACGTTGAAGCGGAAGGGTGATTGCAGGCCGGACTATTTTTCAAACGTTGGAGCGGAAAAATTATCACAACTCGCCGGTAGGGAGACGGGTTTGAAAACACACACATGCTCGCGCCGACCGCCCAACCTTTGAAAAATAGTCCGCCCCGCAATATATTTTATGTTTCAGGGTGATCTTTTTTCAAAACATTGGGCTTGCCCCGCGCATACGGGGCGGGCACCTGGGCAATGTGGTGTGTTTTCAGAAGCAACTTTTTGTATTTGGTTGTGAAAATCTTTCCGCTTCAAGGTTTTAGAAAAAGATTCGGCAGAAAAGAGATAGTGGTAGCGTAATGGCCTCGCAATAAAAAGAGAAAAAGAAATACTGAGGTGAGTTATGTGCGGGATTGTGGGATATGTGGGGGAACGGCCTTCTGTGCCCATTCTACTGGACGGGCTGCAGCGCCTGGAGTACCGGGGTTATGATTCCGCCGGTCTGGCGGTTATTTCCAAAGGCAGGCTGGAACTGCGGCGCAGCGAAGGCAAGCTGAGCAAGCTCGTCAAGCTGGTCAAGCGTTCGCCGCTGCCATCCGTGACGGGTATTGGCCATACGCGTTGGGCCACGCACGGCCGTCCCAATGAGGATAACGCGCAACCGCACACCAATAAAAAACACACCCTGGCCGTGGTGCACAACGGCATCGTGGAAAATGACCGGGTCCTGCATAAGGAGCTGGAAGCCCAAGGCTACCGTTTCCAATCCGACACGGACACCGAAGTATTCGCCCACCTGATCGACAAATATTACCAGGGTAAAACGCCGCTGGAAGACGCGGTGCGGCGCGCGGTCGCCAAGATTAAGGGCACCTTCGCCCTGGCCGTGGTCAGCCAGCGCGAGCCGGAAAAACTTGTCACCGCGCGGCGGGGCAGTCCCCTGATCCTGGGCCTGGGCAAAAAGGAATACTTTCTGGCCTCGGACGTGCCCGCGATTTTGCCGTACACCCGGGACGTACTCTACGTGCACGACGACGAACTGGCCGTATTGACCGGCCGCGGCATCAAGCTCCTGAACCTGAAGGGCAAGGAAGTCCGGCGCAAACCCACCCACATTACCTGGAACGCCATTCAGGCCGAGAAGGAAGGATACAAGCATTTTATGCTCAAGGAAATCTACGAGCAGCCCCAGGTGGTGGAAGACACCTTGCGCGGCCGCGTCGAGGGGCTGGGCGGGGAAGTGGTGCTCGGTGAAGCGGAGATTCCGCTGGCGTTTTTGAAAGGCCTGCGCCGGATATTCATCGTGGCCTGCGGGACATCCTGGCACGCGGGGCTGGTGGGCAAATTTCTTATTGAAAGCCTGGCCAAGATTCCCACGGAGGTTGATTTTGCTTCCGAGTTCAGGTACCGCGCCCCCCTGGTGGACAAGCAAAGCCTGGTGATCCTGATCAGCCAATCCGGGGAGACCGCGGACACCCTGGCCGCCTTGCGCGAGGCCCGGTCCCGCCGGGCCCGGACCCTGACCATCTGCAACGTGGTGGGGTCCACCATGACGCGCGACGCGCACGAAACCCTGTACACGCACGCGGGACCGGAAATCGGCGTGGCCTCCACCAAGGCCTTTACCGCACAACTCACGGCCCTGAATCTCCTGGCCCTGTATTTGGGTAGGCGGGGGAAAATGATCACCGCGGCCGCGGCCGCCCAGCACATGGACCATTTGCGCCAGATCCCGCGCCTCATGGAGCAAGTGCTGGAAACGGATCCGGCCATTGAGGAGATCGCCGGCAAGTTATCCAAGCAGCGCGATTTTCTGTACCTGGGGCGGGGCATCAATTATCCCATCGCCCTGGAGGGCGCGCTCAAGCTTAAGGAAATTTCCTATATTCACGCCGAGGGCTACCCGGCCGGAGAGATGAAGCACGGTCCCATCGCGCTGATTGACGGCCGCATGCCCGTGGTGGCCATTGCCAACAATTCCTCGGTCCTGGAAAAGATCGTCAGCAACATCGAGGAAGTCAAAAGCCGCAGCGGTTCGGTCCTGGCCATTGCCACGCGCGGCAACCGGGAGATCAAGCGCCGGGTGGACTGGGTGCTCGAGATCCCGGCCGTGCCCGAACCCATCAGCCCGCTGCTTACCGTGGTCCCGTTGCAGCTTCTGGCCTATCACGTGGCCGTGCTGCGCGGCGCGGACGTGGACCAGCCGCGCAACCTCGCCAAAAGCGTCACTGTCGAATAAACGATCGATCACGAAGGACAGGAAGAGATAAAAAGCATGATCACGAAGAGCACTAAGTTAAAGACAAGAGCACGAAATAAATGAGGGTTTTAAGTTAAAAAGATTTATACTTATTCCTTGATCATTTTTATCTTCGTGTACTTTTATTTTCTTCGTATCCTTTTAAAGGCTGATCACGAAGGACACGAAGTCTGTTCACTAAGAGCACTAAAAATAATTAAAATTCAGGTTTTTTCTTTTTCCCGGTTTTCCTTCGTGTCCTTGCCTTTATCTTCGTGCTCTTCGTGGATAATCTTTTTACACTGGAGGCCGAACATGGTCAGCAAATTGGTGGAGATTGGGGTGCAGACGCGGCAACGGGCGGAAATGCAGGACGTGACCAGCCGTTTGCAGCAGGTGGTCAAGGAGGCCAAAGTGGACGAGGGCCTGCTGGTGGCCACGGTCATGCACACCACGGCCGGGATCACCATCAACGAGAACGCGGACCCGGACGTGGTCCGCGATATGCTGATGCAATTGGAAAAAATCGCGCCGGAAAACAACCATTATCATCACGCCGAAGGCAATTCAGACGCGCATATCAAGTCCAGCCTGTTGGGGAATTCCCTGACCCTCCCCGTCTCCCGCGGCCGCCTGGTCCTGGGCACCTGGCAAGGCGTCTATTTCTGCGAATTCGACGGGCCGCGGAGCAGAAAAATAATGGCGCGTCTCATCAGCTAGGGATTAATTCTGTAGTATATGTCTTTGGTTTTTTCTTTTAAATCCCAGGATTTGATATTATCCGGTGTCCATAAGGTAATACTTGAATAACATACCTATTTAATGGTATGTTTCTCGGTTGTGTAGGGGCACGTTTAAAACGTGCCCCTACACTATATATAATCAACAATTTTAAGTGATGCCTATGGGGGTTTCCAGTTGAAAACCATTCGATATATGAAGGAATCCCCGCGCTTAAGCGCGGGGTTACTTCGCCC